>DAOQWY010000031.1 GCA_035342335.1 Bacteroidales bacterium | reverse complement strand
ACTGCCAACTGCCAACTGCCAACTGCCAACTGCCAACTGCCAACTGCCAACTGCCAATTGCCAACTGCCAACTGCCAACTGCCAATTGCCAACTGCCAATTGCCAACTGCCATGTAACCTCACCCGCATCAAATGTAACGCACCGGGTAGGATATCCCTTGCCGGGGGTGTAATTTTACCCCGACATTGCCACTCATATTATGAAATATGAAGTATGTAGTATGAAATATTAAGTATTTAACAAGCTTGTAGCTAAATCCAACCAACCATGAAACCACATCTCCTCCTCACAACAGTCGCTATGTGCCTCTTCAGAACCATCACAGCGCAGATCATCCACGTCCCCGGTGACCAGCCCAGCATCCAGGCCGGGATCGACGCAGCCAGCGACGGTGACACCGTGCTGGTGGACGAAGGGACCTACTATGAGAACATCGACTTCATAGGCAAGGCCATCACTGTGGCCAGCTGGTTCATTATTGACAGTGATTCCGACCATATCGAATACACCGTGATCGACGGCAGCCAGCCGGTCAATCCGGATAAGGCAGCTGTAGTGACTTTCAACTCCGGTGAAGATACCACTTCCATGATTTGCGGATTTACCATAACAGGTGGAGGTGGCAATTTTTATCCTTCAATTCCAATAGTTGGAGGGGGAGGTATTGCATGCGATAACTCCGGGGCAACCATCTGTGATAACCACATTGAATACAACACCATCGAGACCAGTTTCTATGCGGAAGGAGCTGGTATCGGAACCGGGCCACCTGATGCAGACATATTTCTGGTGATCCGGAATAACAGGATCAGACATAATACCTTGTCAACCTATAGTATTGGTGCCGGCGGGGGCATGAGTATCCGTACGGATGCACGGATCATTAACAATGAAATAACGGACAATATGGCTGAATCGATCAGCCAGTATGTGAATGGAGGCGGATTATACAGTGGCGGATGGAATACATTCAATACAGTCGAGATCAGGAACAATATCATTACAGGGAATGAACTATATTCGTCGTCAAACATTGCTTATCAATGTTCAGGCGGTGGTGTGTTCATTTATAAAAACCATGGGGAAATCAGTAATAATATGATCACAGGGAATTCTATGGATGGAACGACCAATGGCAGGGGGGCTGGAGTGTGTATTGCCATTACCGACACAACCCTTGAACTTAAGTACAACAGGATAACCGACAACTATTTTGTAGGGATGGAATGCCTGGGAGGAGGGATTAACTTCTGGGGTGCAGGTGCGAAAGTAGTGAACAATCTGATCGCATATAATACAGCCTCTCTGGGTGGAGGAATCTATAGTTACGATGAGCACACCCAGTTCCTGCAAATCATCAACAACACCATCACTGAGAACGAAGCAGAGGAAATTGGCGGAGGTCTTTATTTGTGGGGATCAGATGCCATTGTGATGAATACGATCCTCTGGAACGATTTCGCAAATTTCAGCTCCGAAATTGTAACCATTGACAGTCAACTTGGTATGGTATACTCTAATGTTGATGGCGGTTGGACAGGTGAGGGGAACATGAATGAAGATCCTGAATTTGTGGATGATACAATGTTCCACATCAGCTGGAGTGACAGTCCGTGCTGGGATGCCGGCATTGACCAGATAGAGATCGGCGGGATCGTTTATTACGCCCCGGACCGGGATCTTGAGGGGGAGACGAGGCCGGGTGATGCGTATGTTGACATTGGTGCTGACGAGGATATCATGTGGGAGGGAGTGGAGGAGCTTCAGGCTGCAAGCTTCAGGCTGCAGGTTTTTCCGAATCCGGCCTTTGGAAGATCAGAGATCAGATATCAGATAGCTGAGACCAAAGATCAGTTGGCAGTTGGCAGTTGGCAATAAATACAACAATCAGAATTACGTTGCATGAGAGCTCTGGCAGGCAGGTTATGACGCTTCTTAACGAGGCTCAATCGCCTGGGCAACATACCCTGTATTTCGACACGTCCGAGCTGCCGGCAGGGATCTATGTGATCCGGCTGCAGGCGGGGGAGGCTGTCGTGACCCAAAAGGTCGTTGTTCTTAGCCATTAACTATTGAACATCTGTCATGAAAAAGTTCTGTATCCTATTGATTGCGCTGCTTGCAGAAAACAGTGCCTTGCCGCAGACAACACAGCCCTGTTCCAGTTGCCTGCCAGATGGATTCACCTTTACCACCCAGGAACAAATTGATAATTTTCAAACTGACAATCCCGGTTGTACTGAGATTGAAGGAGACGTTGAAATAAACGGGAGTGATATAACCAATCTGAATGGATTAAATGTTTTAACGGCTTTCTGGGGAAACCTTTCTGTTATCAACAACGATGCCCTTGCAAGTCTGACGGGACTGGACAATGTGACTTCCATCGGGGGAGCCCTTTATATGAATGGCAATCCTGCACTGACAAGTTTAACGGGCTTGGACAATGTGACTTCCTTCGAGGGAACCCTTTATATTAGCTTCAACGATGCCCTGACCAGCCTGACAGGACTGGAAAATCTGACTTCCATCGGGGAAGGACTTTTCATTTGGAGAAATCCTGCCCTAACTGGTCTTTCGGGTCTGGATAATGTGACTGCTATCGGGGGAAGTCTTAGGATTAATGAAAACGATTCCCTGACCAGTCTGGCGGGCCTGGACAATTTGACCTCCATCGCGGGAGGGTACTTTGTGATTGCAGGCAATGCTTCCCTGACCAGTCTGACTGGCTTGGACAATTTGACTTCCACCAGTGGACACCTGTTAATTAATTTTAATCCTGCCCTGACAAGTCTTACGGGTCTGGAAAATTTGACTTCCATCGGAGGAGACATTGAGATCAGATACAATGCTGCACTGACTAGTTTAATGGGTCTGGAGAATATGGATGCATCATCTATCAATAATATATGGATTAAACATAACAATTCTTTATCCAATTGTGAAATACTAAGTATTTGTGATTATTTAGCAAGTCCGAACGGAATAGTGGAAATTTATAATAATGCACCCGGCTGCAACAGTCAGGAAGAAGTATTGGAAGCCTGTGAGTTTATTTCTGTTGAGGACTTGACACCTGAATCTTCCTTTTTAATCTACTCTACTTCCGCATCCAGCCAAATTACTATAGAAACATCCACCGTTCCCCCAAAAAACACCTATCTGACCCTCTATAATCTGAATGGTCAGCAGCTCATCGAACAGCAAATCACGGAACCGACTACAATGATTGATGTTGGCGCATTGCCCGGCGGAATCTATTTTGTGAGGCTGACTTGGGAAAAGGGCATTCAGGTAGGGAAGTTTGTCAGGGAATAAAAAAGTGGCAAAATAAAAGGCGGGGGATACCGTTTCGACTCAGAAGGTCGTTGTGTTATTTCATTGAACATCGACAACCGACAATTGACAATTAATCCCGTCCGCTACGGGACGGCACATCAGAACCTGCTATCCATTTCTACCCGTTTAAAAGCCCTACGGACTTTGCAATTTCCTGCCAAATGCCAATTCCGGCTTTCGTCGGAACTTCGCTTCGCTCCGCTGCCAACTTTTCATTTAAAATCCCCCCTTCCAATTCCCTGAAAATTGTAATTTTGTGCAAATTGTTGCGAAAATGAAGATCCTTTTCAATCAGAAATTCCTTCTCCATAACATCCATAGCGATGCGGAGGGAGCCTACCGCATCCAGGGCTTTTCGGATGTGGAAGATACCTTTGCCGACGGGGAGCAGTACATTTCTCTGGTGCACTCCGAATCCTATATTGAATGGATCAGGGAAGCCTGCCAGAACAAGGAGTATGTGGCAGAGGTGTTACTGACCCCCGAAACGTGGGAAGCGGCCAAAATTGCCGTGGGACTTACCGTCCTGGCCTCCGAACAAAATGATTTTGCCGTGGTCCGCCCTCCGGGCCACCACGCTGGAAAAGCACGTGCCGCGGGTTTCTGTCTGTTCAATAACATCGCCATTGCAGCTCAGAAACTGGTCAACGAAGGAAAGAAGGTGTTCATTTTCGACTTTGACGCCCATCACGGCGACGGCACACAATCCATCTTTTACGATAGCGACCGGGTTTTTTATTGCTCTGTACATCAACTCTACGCCTATCCCTTTTCCGGTTTCCCGGCCGAGGCAGGCACTGGAAAAGGTGCTGGATTTACGCTAAACCTGCCCCTGGTAGCCGGTAGCGGTGACAAGGAACTACTGGATGTACTTGACAGGGCCATTGGTGCTGCCCGAAAGTTTTCACCCGATGTGGTGGGCGTCTCAGCCGGATTTGACGCCTACCATAAAGACCACCTGCTGAGTCTTCAATTTTCTCTCGATGCCTTTTACGAGATCGGTTTCCGGCTGCGGCGATCGTTCTCCAACGTTTTCGCGGTTCTGGAGGGGGGATATCATCAGGACATCCGGGAGTGTACCGATAAATTCATTGACGGTGTAAAAATGGGATCAAGGCCGTCACGGATCAAGTACGACCCTAATATGTCTGTTGGATGAGATTCCGGATCTCCGGCAGATACCGGAGAAATTCCAAATCCCAAGCACCAAAATACAAACAAATTACAAAAACCAAATCCCAGTACTTAATCCGCCTTGATTTGGAATTTGAGTTATTGGAATTTGTTTGGGATTTGGATCGTGGAATTTGGAATTTTATAATCCCTGTCAAGCATCCATTTCAACAACCTCATCATCCACCTCTCAGGTACTGCTGCTATCAATGAAAGCAAGGGATTATTGTTGATTCGGTACACTGGCCGCAAATGACGGCGGGTAATCTTTTTGTAAATTTTTGCGGCTGCTTTTTCAGGAGAGAGAATCCTGCCCCTGAACCTGGGTGCCATGGCCGCAAAACGGGCAAACTCCCTTTCGAATATCGAATCCTGGACAGGATTGACCAGACGATCGACCTCTCCGGCCAGCCGGGTCTGAATTGCACCGGGACGGATAAGCGCCATCCGTATGCCTTTCAGATAAAGCTCCTGGCCAATGGTGCGGTGGATGGCCTCCAGGGCGATCTTGGTGGCCTGATAGGGCTGGAACAGGGATGGGAATTTCACACTCTCTGAGCTGACCGACACGATCCGCCCTCTGGCAGGTAATAAAAGGGGCACAAATTGCCGGATGACACGGAAGGCACCGAAGGTATTGACGGAGTAAATCCTGAACAGGTCTTCATAGGATATCTCAGATAAGGGATAGGCTTCATAGATCCCGGTACAGTTGAGAAGCAGGTCGAGGTAGCTGATGTTTCCGGTAACTGTAGTATACACCTCTTTTATGGATGCTGAATCGGTTACATCCATTTGCAGAGGAATGATATCAGGATGGAAGGAGGGAACAGGCTCGATATCGGCTGCAAAGACCATCCAGCCATGCCTGGCGAATTCTTCAACGAGTGCTTTCCCAAGACCGTTTGCTGCTCCGGTGATGAGGACAGTCTTTTCCATTGTGTTTCAATGAAACTTTGCGAAGGTAAATAAAACAGTCTGAATGGCGATATCATCCTGTCAAGTCAATTATTTACAGTAAATTTATCCCTCAGTTCTTAATTCCAAAGGCATGAGTAGTCTTTTCTTTCAGATGTTACCGTTCATTACACGGATTCTTTTTTTAGCACTTGCATTCGCACCATTCCCATTGCTTTCACAGGATCTTTACATTCCGGGAAACATAAAACAAGCCTATGACAAGCATACACGCTCCTTTTCAGGTGAACCCGGGCCGGCCTATTGGCAGAACCGGGCTGACCATACACTCGATGTTTCATTCAATCCGGACAACAATATCCTTACGGGTAAGGCCCGCACCATCTATTTCAATGACAGCCCCGATACACTTGACGTTCTTTATTTCCATCTGTATCCCAATTATTATAAAAAAGGTCTGCACCGCGACTATGATGTCAATCCCCTGGATGAACACGACGGATTGACGATCCGTCAGATAACGGTTGACGGCAATCCACTGGATCTTACTCCGCTTAATAACAGCATCTTTATTTCGCATACCCTGATGATGGTCCGGCCACCGGATCCTGTAATGCCCTTGCAATCAGTAATCCTGGATATGTCGTGGGATTACCGGATCAATAAGGAATCCCATTTGCGCACCGGACAGGTGGATCCGGGCAGCTGGTTCTTTGCTTATTTTTACCCTCACCTGTGCGTTTATGATGATGTGGATGGCTGGGATACGTCCCTTTATACCGGGGAGCAGGAATTTTACAACGATTTTGCTGACTATCAGCTGTCAGTCACCGTACCCGGTCAATACCTGGTCTGGGCCACCGGTGAGCTGCAAAATCCGGAAGATGTACTGGCTGAGCCATACCTGGGGCGTTTTCTGGAATCGAAGGTGTCGGACGAGATCATTTCCATCATACGGCCTGTTGATTCTGCACAGAAGGTCACCACAAGGGGCAAGTCACATACCTGGCTGTTCAGGGCCCGTAATGTTACCGACGTCGCATTTGGAATTTCGGATCATTATCTCTGGGATGCAACCAGCCTGGTGGTTGATCCGGCTGACAACCGCCGGACCTGGATCGCTGCTGCGTTCAATAAGGGATCAGGCGATTTTTATGATGTGTGCGGCATTGCCCGGAAAGCGATCGGAGAGATGTCGTACCGCTTCCCGGCTGTTCCTTTTCCCTATCCGTCCATGACTGTTTTTAACGGGCTGAGCGAAATGGAATACCCCATGATGGTAAATGATCATTCGCTCACCGATATGCAGGAGGTGATCGATCTTACCTGCCACAAAATCTTCCACACCTATTTCCCTTTTCTTATGGGGATCAATGAAACAAAATACGCCTGGATGGATGAAGGCTGGGCAACACTGGGAGAATACCTGATCACTTCGGTGATCGATACGGCGCAGATATCAACGGTCATGTGGGGCTCAACCTACAACGACCTGGCCGGATCAGACATCGACCTTCCCCTCTTCACCATATCCAATGTGATCAGAAATGTTCCCTACTGGAATAACTCCTATACCAAGGCGGCCTTCTTCTATCTGATCCTGCGTGATTACCTGGGTGAGGAGCGGTTCATGCAGGCCCTGCAAACCTACATCGAGCGCTGGAAGGGCCGGCATCCGACACCGTTCGATTTTTTCTTCACGTTCAATGATGTGTCCGGCGAGGATCTGAGCTGGCTGTACCGGCCGTGGTTCTTTGAATACGGTTACCCGGACCTGGGGATCGGGGAGGTGAGACAAATTGAAGATCAATATCTTGTCAGAATAAGGAAGATCGGCCATTATCCTGTGCCTGTGCATGCAAAGATCCGGTTTGCAGATGAGTCGGAGAAAGCCATCCACCTGGATGCAGGTATCTGGAAGATGGGGGATGACGTGTATGATCTTACTGTCCCTTCTTTGGTTAGTATACAAAAGATTGAATTGGGGCACAAGGAGATACCGGATGCAGAAGATCGTAATGATCACTGGATTGTGAAATGAAACCTGTTAATGATGCAATGCCAGAACACGGAAAGAGGTTGTGTCAAAAGGGGTTATTTTATTCAAGACCGCAGAGACGCAAAGTCTTAATAATCAATATTATTTTCTTAGCGTCTTGGCGACTTTGCGGTGAAAAATGACTTCAAATACAACCTCCATCCGTATTCAAATTAAAACTCTTATTAAATTGAAAACCAACTATTTATTTTTTATATTACTGCTCCTTGTTTCATGCCGGGAAGTCAATGAACCTTGGCAGATGGCCCCTTCACCGCTGGTGACCCGGTGGGCGGCGGATGTGGGTCCCGGCAACGCCTGGCAGGAATATCCCCGGCCGCAGATGGTCAGAAATGAATGGCAGAATCTTAATGGATTGTGGGACTTCGCCATCCTGCCCGGGGACAGTGCGCCGCTAGGATTCTCAAGGAAAATCCTGGTTCCCTTCCCTGTTGAATCAGCTCTTTCGGGAATCGGGGAAAAAGTGGGAACAGGCAACAGGGCCTGGTACCACCGCAATTTCAGGATCTCTCCTTACTGGAAAGGCCGAAGGATCCTCCTTCATTTTGAAGCTTCCGACTGGGAGACGAAAGTCTGGCTGAACGGTGCCTTCGCAGGTGAACACCGGGGGGGATATGATCCCTTTACACTGGACATCACGCAACACGTGAAGCCGGGCGTTAAAAATGAGATCCTGGTCTCGGTATGGGATCCCACCAACGATGGTTACCAGCCCCGGGGTAAGCAGGTCAATGAACCGAAAGGCATCTTTTACACGCCTGCCACCGGCATCTGGCAAACGGTCTGGCTGGAACACGTATCAGACTCCTACATTCAGGACCTGAAAATTGTGACCGATATCGATTCAGTATGGATACGCATCCTGCCGGAAATTATCAACCCCCTGGCCAGCGACCTCGTCCAGCTCGATATCGGCGACTCGGTGGTGGCATCGGGGAATCCCGGCCAATGGATCATCCTTCACATCAGGGATGCCCGGCTCTGGCAGCCGGATGATCCATTCCTCTATTCCATCCGGATCCGGCTTTTCAGGGGCGACGGGATGCTGGATGAGATCACCACCTATGCCGGTCTTCGTGAAATTTCACTGGGGAAGGATGAGAAAGGATTTATGCGGATGTTCCTCAACCGCAAGCCGGTATTCCAGAACGGTCCGCTTGACCAGGGTTTCTGGCCCGACGGGATCTACACCCCCCCCACGGAGGAAGCCATGCGCTACGATCTGGAAATGACCCGGGCGATGGGATTCAACATGCTCCGCAAGCACGTCAAGGTGGAGAACCGACGGTTCTACTACTGGTGCGACAAAATGGGTCTGCTCGTATGGCAGGATATGCCCAGCTCGCGCGGATATGTTCCCCCCGGAGACCCGGACCTGGTCCGCCCGGAGGCCGAGCGTGTCCAGTTTGAGCTGGAGCTCACCCGGATGATCCTGCACCTGATCAATCATCCCAGCATTGTCGTTTGGGTGCCTTTCAATGAAGGCTGGGGACAGTATGAGACCGACATGGTGGTTGAACTGATCCAGTCACTGGATTCCACACGCCTTGTCAACAATGCCAGCGGATGGCAGGACAGGGGAGCGGGCGACATATTCGATATTCATCATTACCCGGAGCCGCGGATGCCCGACCTGGGAGACAACCGGGCATCGGTGCTGGGCGAATTCGGAGGTCTTGGATTTTTTACCGAAGGACATACCTGGCAGAAAGAAAACTGGGGATATCAGAAGATCACGGATAAGGATTCACTGCTGATGCGTTTTACAGAATTCTACGACTCCGTGAAAGTGTTCAGGGACCGTGGCATGAGTGCGGCGGTCTATACCCAGATCACCGACGTGGAAACCGAATGCAACGGACTGATGACCTACGACCGCGCCGTGCTGAAGATGGATACGGCGGCGGTGAGGAGAATTCTGTGGTTTGAGTAGCCAGTAGCCGGTAGCCGGTAGCCGGTAGCCGGTAGCCGGTCAACAGGTTAACAATTTGACAATTTAACAATTGAATAACAACGAATGACAATGAATGACAATGAATGACAAACTAAAGACTCTATTCATTCTTCCGATTCTTTTTCTTTCATCCTGTTCCCAAAAGCAAGAACAATCCAGAGAATACCCCATTCTTCCCATCCCCTTCACCCAGGTAACCGTCACCGATAATTTTTGGGCGCCGCGGATCCGGACCAACAGTCAGGTGACCATCCCCATCGCTTTCCGGCATTGCGAAACCACCGGCCGGATACGCAACTTTGAGGTCGCCGCAGGAATGGAGGAAGGAAGTTTTTGCACGGAATACCCCTTCGACGATTCCGACGTCTTCAAGATCATCGAAGGAGCCTCGTATACACTTCATGTTCAGTATGATCCGGAACTCGACCGGTACCTGGATACCCTGATCCTGAAGATCGCCGCTGCCCAGGAGGACGACGGTTATCTGTATACAAACCGTACGATCAACCCCGACAGTGCCCATCCCTGGGCAGGGACCAAGCGATGGGAACTGACCCACGAACTCAGCCACGAACTTTACAACGCAGGCCATCTTTATGAAGCGGCAGTGGCGCATTACCTGGCTACGGGAAAACGTTCACTTCTGGACGTTGCATTAAAGAATGCCAAACTCGTTGATCGTGACTTTGGATGGGGAAAAACAGAGAATTATACAGGACATCAGGAGATCGAAATAGGATTGGTGAAACTTTACCGTGTAACAGGCGACAAAAGGTATCTTGACCTGGCCAAATTTTTTCTGGATGTGCGTGGACCCGGTGGTGAGGAGTACTGTCAGGCCCATCAAAAGGTGGTGGATCAGACCGAAGCGGTCGGCCATGCGGTCAGGGCCTGCTATATGTACTCGGCGATGGCGGATGTGGCTGCACTGACGGGCGACCAGGCATATGTGGACGCCATCAGCAGGATATGGGAAAATGTGGTCTCGGAAAAATACTACATCACGGGCGGAATCGGGCAGGCAGGCCATAACGAGGGATTCGGGGAGGATTACTACCTGCCGAACCTGGAGGCCTATTGCGAGACCTGTGCCTCCATCGCCATGGTGTTCTGGAATCACCGGCTCTTTCTGATGAAGGGGGATGCGAAATATCTGGACGTGATGGAGCGTACACTCTATAATGCCGCTGTGGATGGCGTGGCCCTGAGCGGGGATCTGTTCTTTTACCCGAATCCGCTGGCATCCGACGGGCGTCACCAGCGCAGGCCCTGGTTTGGATGCGCCTGCTGCCCCTCCAATATCTGCCGTTTTCTGCCCTCTATGCCGGGCTATATTTACAGCCAGCGCGGGAATGAGATTTTCGTGAATCTATACGTGTCAAGTGCAGCTTCGCTGGGATGCTGCAAGAACAAGTTGAATATCAGCCAGGAAACCAATTATCCCTGGGATGGGAATATTACGGTTATGATCGATCCGCAAAGATCCCGAAAATATACATTGTCCCTCCGGATTCCGGGATGGGCACGGAATGAGCCGGTACCAGGCGACCTGTATCGTTTCGAAAATCAGGATAACGGACAGGTCAACCTTCTGGTGAACGGAAAAACGGTCGATGCGCCTGTTCAGAATGGATTCATCAAGATCGACCGTAAGTGGAAGAAAGGAGACAAGGTGGAGTTAATCCTGCCGATGCCCGTCAGAAAAATCATCGCGCATGAAAAAGTGGAAGCCGACAGGGGGCTGATTGCCTTGCAGCGTGGACCGCTGGTCTATTGCCTGGAGGGAAAAGACCAGCCCGCAGGGAAGGTATTCGCCTATGATCTGTCGGATACTTCAACAATAACACCCCGCTATCGCGAAGATTTACTAGGAGGCATCATGGTCCTGGAAATGAACGGTAAATCCCTTTACCCCCTTACCGCCATTCCCTATTGTTACTGGGCAAACCGTGGTCCGGGAGAAATGGCTGTTTGGATAGAAGTAAACAAAAATTTATGAAACAGATATTTTTCCTTTTGCTGTTCTTCTCACTGCTGTTCTCCTGCCAGAGAAGTCCTGAATGGAAAGCACCCGCCGACGATTATCCGATTCAGGCTGTTCCTTTCACGCAGGTGAAAATGACCGATGCTTTCTGGAAACCCCGAATCGATACCAACCGGCTGGTATCGATACCCTATGCCTTTGAGCAATCAGAGGTCACCGGACGCATCGGTAATTTTGCCCTGGCCGGCGGATTGATCCGGGGAGAGCATAAAGGGGATTTTCCTTTTGATGACACTGACGTATACAAGATCATCGAAGGCGCCTCCTATTCCCTGGCCGTGGAGTACGATGCTGATCTTGACCGGTATGTCGACAGTTTGATCTACCTCATCGGCCAGGCCCAGGAAGACGATGGCTACCTGTACACCTGCCGCACCAACCAGTGCAGCCGGCTCGAACGCTGGATGGGCAAACAGCGGTGGGAAAGGCTCAACAGCCACGAGCTCTACAACTGCGGGCACCTTTATGAAGCAGCTGTGGCCCATTTTACAGCCACCGGTAAGAGAACACTTCTGGACGTAGCACTCAAAAATGCAGATCTGATCTGTACCGTCTTCGGCCCGGATTCCAGCCAGAAACATTGCCCATCCGGTCATCCCATTGTGGAAATGGCACTGGTGAAGCTTTACCGGGTGACAGGGGAACAGAAGTATCTGGACCTGGCAAAATACTTCCTCGACGAGACAGGAGCCGGTACGGATGGTCATCCGCTTAGCCAATACAGCCAGGACCATATGCCCATCAAGCAACAGGATGAAGCTGTGGGCCACGCAGTGCGCTTTGGCTATCTGTATTCCGGGGTGACAGACGTGGCAGCCATTACCGGCGACCAGGAGTATATGCTGGCCGCTGAGCGGGTGTGGGACAACGTGGTTGCTAAAAAATTTTACATTACAGGGGGAATCGGTGCAAGGGGAATGGGAGAGGGATTCGGTGAGAATTACGAATTGCCGAATATGACAGCTTATTGCGAAACCTGCGCCTCCATTGCCAATGTATACTGGAACCAGCGGATGTTCCAGATGACGGGAGATTCCAGATACATTGATGTCCTGGAAAAGACCCTCTACAACGCCCTGCTGTCGGGAGTTTCCATCAGCGGCGACCGGTTCTTTTATGACAACCTGCTGGAAGACAACGGTACCTGCGAACGCCAGCCCTGGTTTGGCTGTGCCTGCTGCCCGGGCAACATAACACGTTTTATGGCCTCCGTATCTGGCTACCAATATGCAGTGGACAATGACCGTGTTTTTGTCAACCTCTTTGCAGGTAGCGAAGCCACGATTCCTTTTAATGGTAAAGAGTTTAAAATCAATCAGAAAACAACCTATCCATGGGACGGACGGGTTGTTTTGACCGTGAATCCTGGCAGTTTGGCTGTGTTTGATCTGTGTTTCCGTATCCCTGGCTGGGCAAGAAACCAAGCGATTCCTTCCGACCTGTATGCTTTTACGGATACGGTCGAAAGCCGGGTTGATATCCAGGTCAACGGTAAGTTGACCGGTTACCGGCTGGAAAAAGGATATGCTATCCTTCACCGGCACTGGAAACCGGGCGACCAGGTAGTCATCGACCTGCCGATGCCTATCAGAAGGATCCATGCAAACGATGCAGTTGTCAACGACCGCAACAAGGTGGTGTTGCAACGCGGCCCCCTCATTTATTGCCTGGAAGGTGTTGATCAACCAGGTAGTGCATTGTTTTCCATTTTTTTACCCGATACAGCAAAAATTACCTCCTCTTTCCGTGGCGATCTTTTAGGTGGAATGGTCATCCTGGAAACACACGGTATGTCCCTCTCCCATAGAACAACGAATGACCATCAAATGACAATCAATGACCAGCAAATGACCACAAATGACCGACTCACCGCCATTCCTTACGCCTTCTGGAACAACCGCGGCCGCAGCCCGATGCTGGCATGGATCCCTGTAAATGCCGAATCAGCAGTCCCCGAAACTGAACCAACCATCGCTTCCAGGGCGGTTGCCTCTGCTTCCACCGACTGGGCACCCGGACTCAATGACCAGTTTGAGCCAGTTAATAGCAGGGACACGGATAAGTATTTCTTTTACTGGTGGTTGAAAAAGG
Source organism: Bacteroidales bacterium (assembly GCA_035342335.1). Lineage (NCBI taxonomy): Bacteria > Pseudomonadati > Bacteroidota > Bacteroidia > Bacteroidales > Bacteroidales bacterium. The sequence continues at coordinate 20,224 of DAOQWY010000031.1, read as the reverse complement.
GAACCACTGAATGGGTGCAGTATGATTTCGGTAAACCGTACACAGTTTCCCAGGTGCAGGTGTACTGGCTGCTCTTTGATCATTACGATTATGTTTGCCGGCCTCCCGCCGGCTGGAAAGTCCTTTATCTTAAGGAAGAGGACTGGCTCCCTGTTCACAATGACCATCCTTATGGGTTAACAGTGGATCAATACAACATTGTTCACTTTGAACCGATAACAACCAGGGCTTTACGCTTGGAAGCCGATTTACAGAAAGATCGATCAGCCGGGATAGTGGAGTGGAAGGTATTTTAGAATCCTTCCCCGAAGTTGAAATAAAATCCTTTCGATTCAAGTCCTATTCCGAAATCCACACGAATGTTGTACCTTGGCTGGATCTCAAACCGGTAGCCGATCCCGGCATTGGGCAGCCAGTAACGAAGGTCGTTCAGCTTCATTCCGATCGATCCCATTCCCACCCAGGTCACGAATCCGTGCCTGCTTTGGAAGCTGCCACTCAGATTGGGTTTCTTGCGATTCAACATCTGGCGGTATTCCAGCAGCCCGAAAATCATGGACCGGTCACGGAACCGGCCCCAGTAATATCCCCGAACATCATACGGGTTGCCCAGCAGCGACATGTCGGTCCAGGGCGTCGATCCCCAGGTGGTTCTTAGCTTTACTTCGCCTGCAAGCGTTGTTCTGTCATTGACCAGTTGAATGGGAATGTAACCGCGGTAATCCAGTTCAAGTATCCAGAACTCATTTTGTCCACCCAGGAAATGCCCATAGTACGTCACTCCAAGATCGAGCAAATTTCCCCTGTAAGCATTGACCATATTATCGCGGCTGTCATACTGGAATACAGCTCCGACACCGGTCGAGTAAACATTGTGCCCGAATTCCCTGATATACGGATCGGCTTCCATTACCGGATTCAGCTGGTCTGTCAGGTTTCGCGTAAGATCAAAATAAAGTCCGCCAAAAAAATTACTGCCTATCCGGTGGATTAATTTAATGGTTAGTTTATTCAGGTTTCGGTGATACAGGGTCGTTGTGTCGGATTTGTTTCTGTCCTTACCGTTGTAAAACCCAACACCCCAATAATGGTCAGGCATGGTCTTAAAACAATAATCACCCAGTATCCTGTACTGGTCATTCCTTCCATACATCGTCAGTTTGATGATCACCTGGAAGGACTTATTGGTACTGTAGCTTATGGTAAAGGGAATGGATGAACGTTCCAGCCGTGGATTGTTTTTCTGGGTTTTGAAGGTATATAACCCTCCGACGGTGAACAGGAATTTCAGTTCGGGAGCATAGCCCGGTGCGATGAAAGGGGTGAGCATGCCCTTGCCCGTTTCCATTTTGGCTATCCGAAGTGAATCCAGGTTGTTGATGATGTTTTCAACGCTGAATTTTTTTTGCCCCTGAGCATCTGGAACCAGGATTGACCAGGATAGAATGAGCAGCAGGAGAACGGTTAGATACTTCATTCCAGTGGGATGGGCCTTTGGGATTTGGAGCTAAAGTAGGGAAAAAAGTCATTCATTGACATTCATCGGCATTCGTTGTCATTCATTGTTACTCATTGTAATTTATGGTGATTTGTTATCACTTCAGGGGGCGGCACTCCATTCCTGAATGCACTCTTGGTTCGCAGTGCTGATTTGGGTCAGAAAGAGATAAATGGGTCCAATACCGGGTGCTTGTCCGGGGGTGGTCAGAACCTTATAGGATCTGGTCCAAAATTTGCTTACAAGTAGTACCGGAACGACAGAGGGCTTCCTGAGGCCCCGAGAACCAGCGGGATTCCCGATGTCCTTCCAGGTTTGAGTTCCTTATTTATAAAACGAAGTATCATGAAAACACAGGTTAAAATTCTTGCAGTCTTGCTCCTGGTCTCAGCCTTTACGGTGTTGATTCCGGAAAAGACAGTTGCTCATCATAGAGTGGTCATCGGCTTTCAGGTTTTCTATGATGAACTCGCTCCTTACGGTACCTGGGTATACCATCCCGTTCACGGATATGTATGGGTTCCCGATGCAGGTCCCGGTTTTTATCCCTACGCCTCGGAGGGTCACTGGGTTCTGACCTGGGCCGGGTGGACGTGGGTTTCCAATTATCCCTGGGGATGGGCGCCGTTTCATTACGGCCGCTGGTACATGGATCCTTTTTACGGACCCATGTGGATCCCGGGATATGAATGGGGACCCGGATGGGTGGCCTGGAGAAAATCAGGCGACTATTACGGCTGGGCACCCATTGGACCTGGCGTCAATATTTATGTTGCATACGGAAACGCGTACCATATTCCCCACCATCACTGGCGGTTCCTGAAAGGCCATCATTTTGGAAAACATGACCAGTATCACTACTATTCCAATGTATCGGAAAACACTGCATTCATCGATTACTCCACAGTAATCAATAACATCAGGAATGATCAGCCTACCAACGTACCATACAACGCCGGTCCCGACAGGAGGGAAGTTGAGAGATCCAGGGGTGAACCGGTTTCCACGGTTACGATCCGGGAAAGGGAGAAGCCGGGGCAATACCTTGACGGCAATATGCTTCAACTCTACGCACCGGAGGTTGAAAAGGATGGTTCCAATGGAAGAAAAGCTGCTCCTTCACGGGTGGCAAAACTGGAAGATCTGAAAGGTAAGACCCGGACATCGGAGAATATCAGCCGGAATACGAAAGATCAGACTGCTTCTCCGCCACCGGAAAGGCAACACAAGGTTACAGATGTGAAAAACACCGAACGTGGTACACCCCCACCACAGAATGTTCCGTCAAGAAGCAATGAGAGCGTGAAACGGTCAGGCCCGACCACACCATCAGGAAGCAATGAGAGCGTGAAACGGTCAGGCCCGACTGCTTCATCAGAAAATTCAGGGAATGTAAAGCCATCTTCTCAGTCAACTCGCGGAAGATAGTTCGATTTAAAAAGCGGGAAAATTTATAAGAGGGTGCCTCACTCAGGAGACACCCTCTTTTGAAAGCAGCGATAATGGCCTGTAATACAACTCCATCAAACAGTACTTGTTAAAAATCGCAAAAATTTTTATCTTTGCACACTTTTGAAGTGAAATTGATATCAGGGAGGACATTTCAACAGAGCAGTCGGACCATCTGAACCTGATCCTGAAAAGGGCCGTGCTTAAATTGATGGATGTTAAAAAAAATAGAATAATGGTCGTTCTTCAGCAATCTCTTTTCTGAGGGTAAAACGGGAAAATCGGAAACGAATAAAAAAGACTGAAGAAAATCGCATCTGTAGGACATTTGATAAACGTGTAATAAATTAAAAAGTATGAAAAGAAACCTATGGCTTTTATCCATAATCCTGATCCTGGGATTTACCAGTGTCCACGCGCAGAGCAGACCCTTCGGGCTGGGTCTGATGTTTGGCAGCCCGACCGGCCTTAGCGCCAAGCTCTGGTTAAGTGAAGCATCGGCCTTGGATGCCGGAGCTGCATGGTCGCTCTACCATGATGGTTATTTCCGTATTCACCTCGATTATCTTCACCACAGTTACCTGATCAACGTGAGTAAAGGCAAATTACCCTTGTATTACGGCATCGGAGGACGGGTTGGCTTTAGTGATGATGTCAGAGTGGGATTGAGGGTACCTGTCGGATTAGAATATATTTTTCCCAACGAATCATTTGATATTTTCTTTGAGCTTGTTCCGGGCATGGACCTTCTTCCGGCCACTGAGTTCCAGCTTGATGGGGCAATAGGTTGCAGATATTTCTTTTAAAAGAAGTAGTCACCGTATTTTCGGATATACCTGCTGACGCTGTAATCAAAACATATCCCGAATTAGATGAATGGTTTAAAAAAGGTATGTATATTGAGAGCTTTGCGCAAACCCGGTCGTCATTAAAATGCAAATAACTCATCACCTTTCTTCTGAGGTACTACAATGCCACCTTACAAAAGGATAAAACGTAACCCGGGGAAAACAGTCAAACATAAGGCCGGGTAAACAGGCCGATAGCCTTTACCAATCAAGACCGCTTAATTCTTAACTAGTTATGATAGTCATTCTCAGATATGTGAGGTGGTCGGTTTAAATCGGTGCAGACTCGTCAATTTGTCCGACGAATGCTTTGGATATCCCTCGACTTGAAATTACCGTTGCTGGTAAAAATGTTTACGGTATATATAATTGGATTCCTTAGGCAAAAGATTAAATCCCGTCTGACAGACTTGCTGCTCACCTTTTTGGCCATCTTTTTATTGTTTCCTGCCTGTAAACCAGTCGGGCTGGTTGATAAAGACTCTCGTAAATCATTTGCCGGTGAATGGAATTGCAATGATTACGAGAATGAAATATACAAATGACTTATCCAGTAACTTATACCAGGGATTCAACTGATGAATCCCGAATGATTCTGACAAATTTTGCTTTTATTGATGAACAACCACCCTATGGTATAGTGGATGGTAAGTCTGTCATGATACCAACCCAGCAGGTTTGTTATGATCAAAGCGTCACAGTGCAGGGGACAGGACAATATATCTCGAAAAATGAAAGCCATTGGGAATACACGGAAACCATAGGAGGGGATCTCCACACCTAAACGGCCATATTTCGAAGAGTTCGTCAATAAATGATCAGGAATATCCCACTGCCAGTTAACTTCATAATGTCCACAATGACAACGATACCAGGTACGGCTTATACATTTTTGCCTATAACGATTAATAAGTTCGTCAAGTATGGTAGAAAAAACCGTTAAAAGGTGGTCAGTTTGTCCGTTTTACGCAGGCTTATGCTGATGTATCACAACTAAGATTCTTTAATAACTCTGTTATCAATAAATCGTTGTGGTTTTCTGCCGACTCCGATGTTCTGCTTTTCCTTAATCTTTTCAATATCCGTGAAAATAATTTCAGGCATGACCCTCAGTGATGCATGCAGATAGGAAATAAGTTTTGACAGCAGTTTGGTGGATTGATCTTTTGCTGCAATCCAGATAGTTATGTTGTCAGTATCTAATTCACTGGAAGAAACCTCCAAAACATAGTCAATTATATTGCTGTTCCCGTCAAGAATTTCATAGATTGATGACGGATACAGTGATGTGCCTTTGAATTTAATAATTTGTTTCTTACGTCCAAGAATGGGAGAAATGCGCAGTGTATTGCGTCCACATTTACAGGGTGAATCATACAATGTGCAAATATCACCAGTCCGGTAGCGGATGAGTGGCATTCCTTCCACCCCAAGTGTTGTTATTGACAGTTCACCTTTTTCTCCATACTCCAGAGGATTGCCTTCCTCATCCAAAATCTCTGCGATGAGTAATTCAGGGTGCATATGTCCCCCAGTGCCAAAGGAACATTCTGTAAAAGCTGTTTGAATTTCGGTTGATGCATAGGTGGAGTACAATTCGATCTTCCATTGCTCATTTATCCGTTTCCCGATCGTAGTAAATTCAAGATTCTCATTTCGAATATTCTCACCTATGCAAACAGCACGTTTCACAGATGAATCCTTATAGTTAATATTGTTATCCTGAGCATATTCTATCAAATTAAGAATAAATGAGGGAACAACCACAAGTGATGTCGTATTGACCCTTGATATGGTTTCCCATTGCATGGAAGGTGCACCCGGGCCGGTTCTGATAATCCCCGCTTTCAGGCGCAAAGCACCAAGATAATATGCAATACCGGCCATGAACTGTTTATCCAGGGTCAGCACCAGTTGAAATATATCTTTTGAAGAAGCGCCCGAGCATAGAAATGAAAGGTACTCATTGTAAGCTAACCGGTCAATATCATTTCGCGTAAGAGCAATTGTGACGGGGGTTCCTAATGTCCCGGATGTCGTAGTGTATTCTATGACCTTATGTTTAGGCACACATAAAAAATCCATATTATGGACCTGTAAATCCTCTTTTGATGTTGTGGGAATATTCTTAAGATCCTTAAGGGATAAAATTTTCTTAATATTAACATGTTGTTCTTTAAACAGAGAGGCATAAAATGGTGATTTCTCATTGACATATGATAATAACCCTTTTAGTTTTCTTTCCTGAAGGGAGACAATCTCTGAAACGCTCAACCTGTCAATTGCCAGCATCATAACTTTATTAACTTCCTTTCATTTGACATCAAGTCAGAAATTATCCATTTACAGGGTAAAAGTAATAAAAAGATTCTCCGTAAAATAGTGCTGAAATGGAAACAGAGTTTATCGGGGCGTTTCAACAGCACCTCAGGCTTTTAAATTTTGCAAAGATCGTTTCGCCTTTCCGATAGACCGCATTTACCTTTAATTCAGCGTAATCTTCTTCTGAAATCGAACCCCAGAGCGACACCTCAGGATGCATTACAGGGTCGATCACCTCTAAGAATTTGATAGTTGATATCTCCTTAATGACCATCTCTTTATCTGCAATCCGGGAAAGAACTGCAGCGAGGATCTCTAAGAGAAAAACACCCGGAACGATCGGTTTACCCGGAAAGTGTCCGGTGAAGACCGGATGAGCCGGGTTAAAGGCAATTTCAGCGATGAAAGTGCCTTGGTCAGTGCTTAGCCGGGTTATGGTGAAGAATGTCAGCTGGTCATTAGTCATGTGTCTCACGTGGGGGCGGGTGATAAATCAATTGAATGACCAGCGAGTCATCTTTATTGAAGTCGAACGCTGCCTGCTCAAACTTCGGACGCCCGTGAGCCTTAGGATTTTTAGAAAATCCATAGCCCTCAAAAGGGATGCCTATTTCATTGGCATCCAACTTCCCGTTGAGGTTTTCATCATGATATACTGCTATGGCGAGGCGTCCTTCCGGAACATCTTCCATAACAATAATTTCTGCTTCCGAACTTACTCGCAACTTCCTTTTCATCACTGCACTGTCGGGAACATAGAAAAATTCAGCCCGCCGGTGGATGCCCAGGTACAAATCTCCCTTGATTGGTTTGATGTTCCTGATGGTGACCACAAGTCGGTGCCTTTCATCCTGGGGAGGAAGCACAAAAAGTAAAGCGATCAATAAAATAGTCCATTTCATCATTTAAACTTAATGAGCACCGGTTCTAAGAATCTCATCAGGACTTCATGGATGAACACCACAGCGTTTACTAAGCGAAAATTCAACATGACGATAACAGGATGAGAGCGTGGTAAATATTTCTGTAATGATTGTAGATCAGGATATTGTTTACCCGGCCGGATTTCGGCCGGTCGTTCAGCATCACGGCAGCCGGAATATTGCCGTTTTTGAGGATCTTAGCTGCCAGCCACAGTGCAAACGATGAAGCCAGGTAATGTTCCCCGCACAGATGTTTGAACCATGCGGTACAAAGTATGGAGTAGTTATCCAGGACTGGTTGATAAACGGCATCAGATGCCGGATCACCGTTCATCCCCAGCAGAAGCAAGTCGATATCCTTGACGCTGATATTTTTTGATTCAAGAAATTCCTGTACCATGCTGAGTGCAATATCTTGGTTGCCAGGATTGAAACGTGTGGTTAATCCCCTTATACAAGCGTAATTTCCGTGATTTTCTTCCGTGGTCAGCAGGAAAAAAGCAGCTCCTTCACCGGCAATAGTTCCTGGCCTCTTATCTTCAAGAAGCTCCAAATTACTGATCTCGCCTTTTTTCCAGAAACCCAGGCTGTCGGTCATGTCAAAGTACAATTCCGTGATCTCCTCAATACCTCCTAACAGGACTTTGTCCGATGGTTTTTCGGCGAGCCACATCAGGCTGTCCAGCAGAGCATGCTCGAATGAAACCGGGCCATGAACGTAGGTCACGTTGTAGTTTTTGCAACCGAGCATGACGGCAATATGCGCTCCGACGGTGTTATGCGTTGACTGCATGAAAGCCGTAGGATTGAGCATCTCCTCGCCATTATCGAGTAAGCTGTTGAGGAACTTTTCAGTCTCCCCCTGCATGCCCAGGCCGGTGGCGGTGATGATGGAATCAGGTTTTTCAATGCCGGCATCCTGAAGGCACATACCTGCAGAAGTTACGCCCATTTTGAGTAACCGGCCCATACGCCTCAGTTGAGCAGACTTAATAAAGTTTTTATAATCCGGTTCCACCGACTGAAGCTTCGCTGTGTGATATTCACGGATTCCCTCGGGGAAAACCTCTTTTTCAAAGGTCGGTTGCGGTGAGATATTTCCTATGCCTCGGATGAATGCTTTCATATCAACAGGATGATAGGATTAACGTGGAATCGTTTCCCCCGAAACCGAATGAATTGCTGAGCACGTGTTTCAACCTGATACCTGTCACCATTTCCTTCAATGGTTCGAAGCTGAGTTCGTCTATTTTTTCTCTGAAATTCAGGTTAGGGAAGAGGATGGAGTTTGTGATGGAGAGAACGGAAATGACAGCTTCAACGGCCCCGGCGGCGCCAAGGGTATGTCCGGTGAACGGTTTGGTAGATGAAACGTATGGGATTTTTTTTCCGAAGACCCGTTCAATGGCAATGCCTTCGGTAAAATCGTTGTTATCGGTTCCGGTGCCATGGGCGTTGACATAGTCAATGTCACAGGGTTTCAGACCGCAGGATTCAAGGGCTCGTGACATAGATAGGAACGGACCGGATCCGTCGGGTGAGGATGCGGTTTGGTGGTACGCATCGTTAGCGTTGGCAAAACCGCTGAGTTCGCATAGCGGTGTTCTATCCCTGAGCGCTTTTTCCGATTCCAGCACCAGGAAGGCAGCACCTTCGCCGAGGTTTAGTCCCATTCGGTTTTTGTCGAAGGGGCGGCACGGCTTTTTGTCGAGGATCATCAGCGTATTGAAGCCGTTGAGGGTGAATTTCGAGAGAGCATCGGTTCCCCCCGCCAGGACCCGATCGATTATCCCATGGCGGATCAGCCTGGTCCCGAACATGATGGAGTTGGCAGATGAAGAGCAAGCAGTGCTCATGGTGGTGACCATATCGCGGAAACCATAACTGACGGCTATTTTCTCGGTATGGTCGTTGCAACCGTGGGTCAGGATAAAGTTGGAATATGGAGCGCCCTGGTGGTAATTGCGGTAGTTAATCTCGGTCCGGTCCATTCCACCCACAGTGCTGGCGGAACTGATGCCGGTACGGAAATGGCTGTCTTTGGGGTCGATACCGGCATCCTTCAGTGCTTCACCGGCGGCGATCATTCCCAGCAATGCTGTGCGGGTGTGCATCTCAAGATCGGTGATGCCTGCCATTTCAGCAAGTTGCTCATTAGTGAGTTTAATCTCTCCGGCGGGCAGTTCACCGCGGTATATGGTGTCAAGGATGGTTAATGGTTGGATACCGGACCGGTTGGTCTGAAGCGAGGCCAGGGTTTCTCCTGCATTATTCCCGATGGCACAGATAATCCCGATGCCCGTGACAAAAACCCTGTTTGCCATCCGTTTACTTATTTTGGTTCTCCAGAATATATTCGGCCATGGTCCGGACTGATGTGAATATCCTGCGTCCTTCCTTGGGATCTTTGATCTTGATGCCATATTCTTTTTGGAGCAAGACAATAAGTTCCAGTACATCGATGGAATCAAGTCCAAGCCCGTCGCCGAAAAGAGCCATGTCAGAATCAATATCTTCCGGTTTCACCTCTTCCAGGTTCAATACCTGAATAATCTCTTTCTTTAGCTTTTCGATCAATTCTTCCACGCTATATAGCTTTATTAAATATTCTTTCAAAATTTGACAGGTCAAAGATACACATTTTCTTAGGTTTGACAAGTGATGTTGCTGTCTCCTCTTTCTCAACCAGCATCAGGCTAACTGACGTTTTATTATGGTATGATTCCACCCTCCCTGTAATGCAGCATTTAAACCGGTTCTGTAAAAAATGATCATACACATATTCATAGAGCTGCCGGGCATCGGGCATCTTGCAGATCAGCACGGCGTTTTCGCCTTTGATTCTATGCTTTATGGCAATCTCGCCCACCATGACGTTCGGTAGCGTATAGACGAATACCGAAGGACTTGGAAAATAATTTTGCCTGTCATTGATGCTTTCCTGATGTTTTTCATCGGTTTCAAGGGAAGAACTGGAATTCTGCAGGATGATTCCTATCTCTTGCGCATCATAACGATGGGTGATTTCCTGGTTTTTTAATAAGACTTCAGCGGACAAGAATGCAAGTTTGCACAGAGCGTCCATCTTAAAAAACTTTGGATAATTGATTTTAAGATTGCGGTACGCGGATTTGAGGAATTCCGGTGGTTCCGAGGTGGGATGATCAAAGATGACCGAACCGTTCAGCCTGATTTCCGGTGGTTTAATCAAACAGTACTGAGTGATAAGCATGGATGCCGATTTTCAGGATAATGATGTGAAGATACGTAAAAATCGGGAGGCAGTGATTAATTACCAATGACAATCGCTGCATTACAACCTCCGAAACCTGATGCGGTTTTCAGGACGCGCCTTACAGGTTGATATCTGTTGTCTGTAATGATGTTCAATGGCCTGGATACTCCATTTTTTGTGTAGCCTGCCGATTTGAAGAGGATATTGTTCCGTATGGAAAAGGCTGAAAGGATGGTTTCGATAATTCCGGCGGCGCCAAGTGTGTGCCCTATGTATCCCTTGAAGCTGTTGACGGGGACAGGGCTTAATCCGGCCCGGTCCAGCGCAAGGGACTCCATTTCGTCGTTAAAAGGGGTTGCTGTACCGTGTGCAGAAATGAAATCTATCTCTTCTGAAGAGACACCTGCCTCTTTCATGGCTGCGGAGATAGCCAGGGTTAGTCCTTCACCATCGCGGGAGGGACCGGAAATATGATTGGCATCGTTTGTGGTCGCCCCACCAAGGTACTCCACAGCGCGGTGATGGACTGCGATGTTTGCATCAGCAGTCAATATCACTGTGCCACAGCCTTCCCCCAGTGAAAGCCCGGTGCGGTGGGCATCGAAAGGGCTGCAGGCAACGGGGCTGAGCGCCTGGAAGGATTGAAATCCAGAAACGATAAACTCAGAGAGGATATCGCCGCCCGTTACAATTGCTTGATCATAACGTCCTGATGTGATGAGCCTTGATGCTGCCATGATCGCTACGGAGCCCGAAATGCAGGCATTGCTGATAATAAAAGGCTTGTTGGGGCTGCCAAAAAATTGCGTGATCACTTCAGCCATCCGCCACAGATGAACGCGGTCAGGTTCGAAAAACTTTCGGCGGTAAATTTCCAGCAAATCAATATTACCCTTGGTCGTCGAAAAGATAAAGATCGTTCGCGGATTGGCAGGATCGATTGGATTTCCGGTCAGCGCATTTAAAATGGAAAGAATGAAAATTTTCTCCAGGCGGGTAAATGAACTGGTACAATGGGATTTCCCAATGAATTCCCTGACTTTTTCGTCCAAAAGGTCATCTTTGATCCCGGAAAAGGCCAGAGGACCTGGACATAATCGTTCATCCGTCGTTAAGGCAATCCCTGTCCGGCCCTTTAATACCTGTTCAGCATTTTCTGCTGTCGTAAATCCAAGGGAAGTGATGACATTGTCCGCGCCGAAATAAACCCTGCGCATGTCTTTAAATGATGCGGTAAAATTACAGATTGACATTATAATCCCCACTCTTTTTTCCAGGCTTCGAGCATAGGAGGAATATAAAGTACCAGTTCCCGGTTCATGTCCATGAACACCTGCACACTTTCGCCAGTGGCCACCAGTTCTTTGTCGGATGAACGGAAAATCCTGAATGCGAATATGATCTTAGCTGCTTCGTTATTCACATAACGGGTTTCCACAATCACATGATCATGGTAAGATAACGGTTTCTTATAGTCACAGCTCAGCTTGACAACCGGCGCCATATAACCATTTTCCCTGATTTCCATATAGCTGATCCCGTATTTTCTCCCGAAGCTTTCCCGTCCTTCCTCCATGTATTTCACATAATGCCCGTGCCATACAATATTCATGGAGTCAACTTCACTGAAGCGTACGGGAAATTCCACAGTTGAAATGAGTTGTTTTTCAGGCATAGTAATTCATCATTAAAATATCGAACTGAACGTCTTTTCATCACACTTCACTTCTGTCTTACCTTCCCTCCATTTTTCTCTCACTTACCCAGATTGCGGCAATTAAATTTATGATAAAAAAAATGATCAACGCAGCAAGGTTACCGCCGATGTTCTGTATTCTCCCGCCCCGCAGTAAAATATCGTAGAATCCGCTGAGGCTCCAATTCAATGGGGAAACGATGCTGACCGATTGCATAAGGTCTGGCATCATGAAAACAGGAACCCAGATACCACCGAGTGCGGCCATGATGATGACCGACACTATTCCAAATACAGCGGCCTGATCCTGAGTACGTGCAACGCTGCCGACCAAAACACCATAACCTGTAGCTGCGAGGCTGGTGGCTAAAGCCATCAGAAACAATGCGAGCTTACTGTTTCCGAGCATCAAGGGGGGTAAATCGAAAAAAGGAAATAACATCTTGCCGATGATAAGCATCAGGATAAACTGTATCATGCCAACAATCACAAATACAGTCAGTTTGGCTCCAAGGAACTTGAAGCGGTTGTTTGGCAAAATCCGAAGCCTTGTGGCCAGGCCGCTTTCCTTTTCTTTCATGATGTTCCCTGTCAGGGGGATTATGATGAAGAACATGGCAAAAATAGTCCAGGCCGGCACGTTGTGCTGAACGGAATTAGGAATGACCTCGGTGTATTCATCCTGTGCATAAATCTCTTCATAAATGATACCACTGCCCGGATCGGTCAGCGGAGCAGGAGGCTCGGGAAGGTATTGCGCTATTTCATCAGAGAGTGCCCGGAACAGGATGCCGGCTTCTATTTTGGATGTGAAATTCTCCAGGGCATTCCTGACGGTGACTTTAAATGAGACGTTTATCGCCGGATCGAAATAAATGATGATTCTGGCTTTTGACAGGGTGTCTTCAGGCAATGATTCGCCGGAATTCATCAAGGTCTGCTGCACGAGTCTCTGACCCCGTGCCCGGATCGCCGCCGTTGAACCTTCCCGGATCACCACGCCCATCTGGTAACGACCCTGGGTGACCTGGCTGAGCAGTGTTTTTTCATCGATCGGCATGCCGTCCAGACTGCTAACAACCTCGAAGTACTTTGCTTTTTCCAGTCCTTCTTTTACCTGCAGCCCAAGCGTATCCTTGTCTTCATCAAGGTACAGCAGAGCAAGCTTCGTTTCATCCATTTTCCGGAAGGAAGCATCCTGTAATAGGGTCATTACCATCACCAATGCCGCCGGCATGAGGAATATCAATCCCAGTCCGGTCAGGTCGCGCACCAGGATCAGGTACTCTTTTTTTACAGAAGCCAGGAACCTGCGCATCAGTGATCTCTTAAAGTTCTTCCGGTCAAATGAAGAAAAATACTCTCCAGGTTGGCATAGCCGGGCCAGCTGCCGATCATTTCAGCAGGTTTGCCCTCTGTGATGATCCTGCCCTGGTCGATGATCGCAATCATCGAGCATAACTGTTCGGCTTCTTCCATGTAGTGGGACGTATAAACGATGGTAGTCCCTTCGCCGTTGAGTTTTTTAAGGTAATCCAGGATCACGGTTCTCGATTGCACATCAATACCTACTGTCGGTTCATCCAGGAACAGGATACGCGGTTTGTGAAGAATGCCTGCAATCAGGTTGATGCGACGCTTCATCCCTCCTGAATAGGTCCGGATCAAGCGGTTTGCGTATTTTTCCAGCCCGAACACAAACAAGGAATGATTTACTCGCTCACGCAGTACGTTACCGTGCAATCCATACATGGTCCCGAAAAAATTCAGGTTTTCGCGAGCTGTGAGTGTAGGATACAGGGCCGTATCCTGAGGGACTGCACCGATAAGTTGCCTGATCTCCTTAAGGTTATTATTATGGTCAAAACCAGCCAGTTGCACACGCCCTGATGTGGCGGCCAGCATACCGCATAAAATGTTAATGGTTGTGGTTTTGCCAGCGCCATTGGGGCCCAACAGGCCAAATATCTCCCCTTCCGGCACGGACAGGCTCACTCCGTTGAGGGCAGGTTCTTCCGAGCCTTTGTAAAATTTAACAAGATCGAGGATTTCGATGGCGGGAATTCCAGACATCAGGTTAGCTTGATTTGACGCAAAATCCGATAAATTTTTTCTTCCCGTTCAGCAATATCAAAAAGAACCTCAGATGCGGCTATATAGCTCTCATCCTGACCCGCCCTGTTTTTAAAGATCCGTCCGGCGATCAGTGCGAATTCCCGCCAGCGGTCGCCGACCTCAGTCATTTCTTTCGACATCTCATTGAGCCAGGGTTGTTTCATCTCACGGGCTGCTTCCTGTAAAAATGCTGCGTAAATGAAACGAAATCCTGCCCCGCCGGTTCCAATCTCTTCAAGCATCCTTACCATTTGTCCCATGTAAAGCGAGGCTTTCTTTTCCCCAATTTTCTGAGGCCATTTGCGCATTCGTTTGGCAATGTATCGTATCCCTTTCACTCCAAACCAAGGGATCGGAATAGTCAGCATGTCTTTACAGGTTTGTTGAATGCCTTTAACGATGGCCTTTTTGAGATCATATGAAGATGCTGTTTCCTTTATGAAATACATCCTGCCTTTAGGCGGATATGTTCCTTTGGCAAATCGGACACGCCTTAGGTCATCAGCCGTCAAGCGTTCAATAGTGGGCATGATCGAGTCACTTACAAGGTATTCTCCGTTTTCTTTGCCAATAATAACTATATTATGAGCATTGAAATGAAACCGGTAAGCAGGCGGGAAATAAGTCAGGTGATAAACGCCAACCAGGCAACCGGTAGGGATATCCTGTTGAAGATTTCTGTCTAATGCCGCCATTGATCCGGCCTGGTCCTTAAATTTGTAACGCTGAATCTTTAATCCGAGCCTGCGTGTGACCCTGTTGAAGATCTGACCGGGCCATGGGCGGAAAGATATCACCGGTATGTCATTTAACTTCATGAACGGCAAGTAGGAGAAGAAGAGTCCGGACCCGATACCAAAGATCATGGGCTCGCTTAGAGCGATGTCGTAATGACGTAAAAGATTGGAAGTGGCCCCGTTTTCGCAGTGCGCTGCCTGGTGATGCAGGAATTCGATATGGTAAGAAGGTTCACTCATTGGTTTTTCAATGTTTCCTGAAAGTTACGCAATTCGTCCATAGTGATGCCAAAGGTTTCCGAGTAACGTGCAAGGATGTCCTCTTCAAGTCGGGAGAAATTTTCGGGTTTAAGGTGTTTTCTCACCTTTCTCCGGGTCAGATCAACATAATCTGCAAGCAGTTTCACATCCATGATGTTTTTTTCCATGTAGTAGGCAATGGGGCTGACTTTGCCAGCCAGAACATCCTCTCTGACCTGTTCCACTTTTTCATTGATGACTTCCCAGGCCTGCAGCATGGCATCAACCTTGGGTTTCCAGCCTTTGCTCAACACGGTGACATAGTTGCCGTGTTCATCCAGGGCATAACATACATCATCGAACCGGCCTTCCGTCAATCCCTGATCCTGCGGAACTTCTTTCTTCTTCATGTCATCATTGATTGATCATCTGTTAAAAAAATCTGTAATTCAGCTTCAGCAGCCAGTTGCCCATTAACTTCGACCTTTCCTGTTACGACCGTAGCCATGAACATTTCATGCTCAACGCGTACAGTGGTGACAAGGTCTGTACCAACTGCCGGATTGAAGTGCAACCGGAAATTTTTTACACTTCCGATCACACCCATCGGAACTCTTGCATTCTCACAGCCTGTTTTTTCTTTCATCGACCATCCGATCCTGGCTGCTGCCGTCTGGGCCATGTTTTCGATCATGCCGGCAGCAGAAAAATGCCCATTATCGCTAAAGAGCATATTTTCCCGGATATTCAAAGCTGTTACGGACTGGGATTCATCACACCGCAACAACCGGTCGACCATCACCATTGGCGGCCGCTGGGGAATCAATTTCAGGATAGCATTCTCAAAAACAGGCATAAATGAAACAAAGGTTTCAACCGGCAGAGGCAAAATTAGTGAAAGAAATCAATCGATGGTTATCTGGGCGAAAACGTAAGGGAATTGTGCACTTTCATCCGCTATTATCAAATCATCATCCTGCTTACGTATTTTTACAAACCAGTAACGTATGGCATAAGCCAATTCCATCATGAATAGCTTCAAGTTCCAATCCAGCCTTTTCTATCAGATTGAAAAACACATCTGAATGGTACATCTGGCTATTCCCATTGGCAATACTGGTAAAATACAAAGAGGTCATCTGCAGCGAAAATGCTGAAGCCTTGAACCTTTGCCTGTCCCAGAAAGGTTCCAGGATACATACCCGTGCATGGTCATCCATTGCCAGAGCACATCGTTTTAATATCGAAATGACCTGCTCATCGGAGAAACAATCCAGGAACTGACTCATCCAGATGATATCAAATCCTGCAGGGATTGAACATGATTCATCAAGAATATCAGCCTGAATAAAATCCATGCGATGATTAACGCCATTCTTCAGGGCAATTTCCTTTGCCAATGAAAGTTGTGCGGGAATATCCATGATCACTACCCGTACCTCAGGAGCGTATGATAAGCATTGCAAAGCGAATCTCCCCGTGTTGCCGCCAAGATCCAAAATATTTTCGTGTAAGTAGGTGAGCAGTTTGGGTAAAACTTCCTTAAATGCCTGATCAGAATAATAATGATCAAATTTATACCAGCTCTCTTTAACCCTGGGTGGAAGTTCTGACAAAGCCTCGTATATGGTTTTCCAGTTGCCAAAATAGTTGAGGCCTTCCGGAGTCCCTTTTAGAATTGAATCTTCCAGATAAAAAAGTCCCTGATAGCAAACATCATTCACGAAATCACAATTTGCTTCAGTGAGATCATCATTACAAAAAATAACCCCAGTCTTGGTGGCATAGTATTTATCATCTTTGCAATAGAGCAATCCGATGGCTAGTCCGGCTTCACAAAGAACCCGGGTGCCATATGCACTTAACTTGCATTCATTTTCAACTTCAGACAATGCCATTCCATTGTTCTTCCTTTTTCCAATTGCTGACAGTACCCCAAAATTTCGCAATGATCTTGCTGCCTGAAAAACCATAGGTGCAAATGCGATCCATTGTGCATTTCCCATTGCTTCCAGCGCTGACAGTTTATCTTCGTTGTAAAAACTCATTATAGTAACTGAATTTCAATAAATGCCACCATCAATGGAAATAGTCTGTCCGGTAATATAGGAAGCTTTTTCAGAAGCAAGAAAAGCTGCCAGTTCAGCAACCTCTTCAACGGTACCAAAGCGTTGCATGGGGATTGTGCTTCTCAGGTCTTTCTCATTCAATTCCTTGGTCATATCAGTCCTGATAAATCCAGGAGCAATGGCATTAACGGTAATTCCACGCCTGGCAACCTCCTGGGCCAACACTTTGGTGGCGCCAATGATTCCGGCTTTGGAAGCTGAATAGTTCACCTGGCCTGGAAGTCCTTTTAATCCTGACAAGGACACAATGTTAATGATCCGCCCGTATTTACGTTCAATCATGCCGTCCAGCACGGCTTTTGTCACAAAGAAAAAACTATTGAGATTCGTATCAATTACCTTTTTCCATTGCCCATCTGTCATCCAGATCATCAAAGCGTCATCACGGATACCAGCATTATTAACCAGAACTTCAAGTTCGCTGTCAGGATTTTGTTTGTGCCAGTTTCCTAACATTTCATCAACCTGTTGCTCATCTGCCACATTAAATCTAAGCAGCTTGACCTCCCTACCCATTTGCTCGATCTCTTGCTTTGTCAACAATGCGTCACGCTCATTGGACAGATAATTCAGAAGCATATTGTAACCCAGGGAGCCAAGTTTGATAGCTATTGCTCTTCCAATGCCTCTTGAACTTCCAGTAACTAAAGCGAATTTCATGAATCTGTTCAATTTATTTAGTTATGCACTGGCATCTCCCATTCGTGAGAGAGGCTTATTCCCAAAGGTTCATCAATCCTTTTCCATTGTGCTTCAAAAAGATCCTGAGTGTTTCCTGCTCCTGGGTGGTTGCACGATCAGAGGTGATCACAGGGAAAATATTCCGCAGTTCTTCGTAAATCTTTTTATTAAATGGCGATAACTGATCGTAGAGTTTAAGTGCATCCACCGCCTGGAGTACTGCAACAGCTTCAATGGCAATTACTTCAAAAGTATTATCAATAATTCTTGAAGCAATGCAAGCAGCATTGAATCCCATGCTTACAATATCCTGGTTATCGTTATTACAGGGAATACTGTGTGTATACGACGAGGCAGATAACGTCTGATTTTCAGAGGTAGTAGAAGTGGCGGTGAATTGCATACCCTGTAATCCAAAGTTAAGGCCTAAAACTGACAAGTTTATGAAAGGTGGAAGTTTCCCATTTAACTGACTGTTCAATAAATAGTTTAATTGTCTTTCGGAAAGCATGGAGAGTCGGGTCATGACCAGCTTTAATTTATCCATTTCGAGCGAGATATAATCTCCATGAAAATTACCACCATGATAAATATTCTTTGTCTTATAATCGATAATTGGATTATCGTTCGTGGAATTTAACTCATCTTCAATTATTTTACCGGAAAATGCAAGTGTATCGTAAACAGGCCCAAGAATTTGTGGTATGCAACGCAATGAGTAATATTCCTGAACTTTTTCCTTGAAATAATCTTCTGATTTATTTTTATCCCAGTGATCATTCCGTGACCTGGTAAGCCTGGATCCAACAAGAATCTGACGTGCCAGTAAGGCTATTTCCTGCTGTCCCTTATGTCTTTTGGTGTCATTCAGTTCAGATGAAAAATGATCATCAAATGCCTCCATTACTTCATTGATCATCACAGAAAGAATTAACATCCATTCGAGGGCAGTTTTGGCGAATGAAATGTTCAATGCAGCTACTCCAGTCATAGCCGATGTACCGTTAATCAATGCCAGTCCTTCTCTCAGCGCCAGCTTAATCCCTTGAAGCCCCTTCTTGCTGAATGCTTCTGAGGTCGGAAGTAGCTGACCATCAGCGTACGACATTCCTTCACCGATAATTGCCGTTGCAATATGAGCCAGCTGGACAAGATCACCGCTTGCTCCAACCCCTCCATGAAGCGGAACGCATGGAACAACGCCCTCATTATACATTTGAATCATGTGACGGATCAAGTCATCGGTCACTGCTGAATGCCCCCTTACCAAAGTATTCAGCCTTGAAATGAAGATGGATTTGCACTCAGGAAGTCCTAAATAAACAGGATATCCGGTATGATGGCTCCGGATCAGATTATATTGTAAATCAATCAGTTTTTCGTTTGATACACTAAATTGAGCCATTGGCCCCAATCCCGTATTAACTCCATAAATATTAAACCTTACATTTGCGGAAGTCAGGAATTCATTGCTTTTCTTAATCTTTTCCAGTATTTGAGGGGTAATACC
Source organism: Bacteroidales bacterium (assembly GCA_035342335.1). NCBI lineage: Bacteria > Pseudomonadati > Bacteroidota > Bacteroidia > Bacteroidales > Bacteroidales bacterium. Next base: position 841 of record DAOQWY010000031.1, on the reverse strand, counting down.
AATCTTTTCTTCACTATAGGATAATGTGAGGAGTTGTTTTGAAGTTAAAGAATAGCCATCCAGCAGAATCATACAGCATTTAATTTAGCACAAAATTAATGATCTTGGGCTAACATTAATGCATAAATTATTTTTTTGGTTCATCGCAATAATCCGTACCTGTTCTCATAAAGGGCATAAATTTTCAAGGCGAAATATTCCATATCTCTGTACCATAGGCTCTTCGCTTAAGTACCTTGATTTCATTATTAAATCCCTCTGGAGGACCAGTGGATATTTGAAAGTCAACCCCATTAAGGATATCAGTTCGATGAGCCATCAAGTTGTTCCAGGCGTTCACGTTTTTTCTTTCATCGTTCAGGTTCTTGTTGTTCTTCAGCAACAACCAGCGTATTCCTTTAATCAGGTCTCTGTCGTTTAGAAATGTTTCGTCATGATACAAAGCCCGTCGTATTTTGTCCAACGTTTGGTTCATCAGAATGGCAACAGAAGACCGGTCAAATATGATTTTTTTCTGTTTTCGATATTGAACATCGAATATCGCTCAATCGACAATCGACAATAAAAAATGCCGCCAGGTTTACCTGCGGCATTTTTCGTGGGCCCACCTGGGCCACAATAATTTTATATGTAATTGTATATCAATACTATTAAAAATATGAATTAAAAAATTCATTTAAAAATCACTTTAAAATGTTTTACACTAAAAATTTTTGATTCTATCATCATTTTATCTATAATAAATGTGGCGGTACTTCTGGAGGTATTGGAGCGCTGCACTCAGGTATTTTAACCCCGATCTAAACTGATACCGGCAAATAGCCGTAAATGATACCACTTT
>DAOQWY010000030.1 GCA_035342335.1 Bacteroidales bacterium | reverse complement strand
CCTTACGGTATCTTCCAGGCCCCTTACGGGTGCACCGATCATGTAATCGCAAGGGATCCCGCTGGCATTCAGCACATGCAGGACCATCGCCGTGATGCTGGTTTTGCCGTGGCTGCCTCCGATCACCACCCTTTTCTTGTCCCCGGCGTGGGCATACAGAAACTCGGGAAAAGAAAACACCGTCAGGTTTAGTTGCCTGGCACGGATCAATTCCGGATTGTCCTCCCGCGCATGCATCCCCAGGATCACGGCATCCAGCCCGGGATCAATCCGGTCAGGATCCCAGCCTTCACGTTCCGGTAACAATCCGAAAGAAGCAAGCCTGCCCCGTGAAGGCTCAAAGATCTCGTCATCCGATCCGGTAACTTTGTCCCCTTTCCGGCACAGTGCGATGGCAAGATTGTGCATGACGTTGCCGCCGATGGCGATGAAATGATAGCGCATTAAATGGTTTGAATTACAGGATTTGCGAAATCAAATTTAGGATTTATTGGAATTTTGTAACTTCGCACGCTCAATAATTTTTAACCAACCTAATTATTTAACCTTATGAAAAGTCATTCATGGTCATTCATGGTCATTCTGATTTTTATGACAATGACCGCATCAGCGCAGGACAGATTGCAGGCCGAGGATCTCTGGAGGATGGGCCGCGTGGACGACATCCAGGTGTCACCCGATGGACAGATGGTTCTTTATGGTGTTACCAGGTATGATCTGGGGGAGAACCGGGGCAACCGTGACCTGTTTGTCGTTCCGGTGATGGGGGGCGAAGCAAGGAAAGTGACTGATTTTGAAGGAAATGAATATAATGGTGTCTGGCGGCCGGATGGTCAGAAGATTGGATTCCTGAGCGCAAAGAACGGTACCATGCAGATCTGGGAAGTCAATCCGGATGGATCGGATCCACAACAGATTTCCAACATAGAAGGTGGAATCAACGGGTTTTCCTACTCGCCGGATCTTTCCCATATCCTCTACTGCAAGGATGTTAAGCTGGATCCAACCCCTGGTGACCTCTATCCGGATCTGCCAAAAACAGAGGTGATGATATTTGATGACCTGATGTACCGTCACTGGAATGCCTGGCACGATTATGCCTACAGCCATATCTTCCTCACGAAATATGAAACTGCCATCAACCCTGGTATGGACATCATGGAAGGCGAACCCTATGACACTCCGATGAATCCTTTCGGAGGCATGGAGCAGATCACCTGGAGTCCGGATGGTAAAATGATCGTCTATACCTGTAAAAAACTGAAGGGAAAAGACTATGCGTTGAGCACCAATTCGGATCTTTACCTGTACGAACTGAAGCTTGGGCTCACCACCAACATCACCGAAGGGAACATGGGATACGACCAGGACCCGGTTTTTTCCGGGGACGGGAAAAAACTGGTCTGGAAAAGCATGGCAACAGACGGCTACGAGGCGGATAAAGAAAGGATGATGATGCTGGATCTGTCAGATGGATCCAAAAAAGATCTCTCCGACGGATTTGATCAGAACTGTTCCGGATTTGCCTGGTCTGAAGAAGATGAAAGGATCTATTTCATCAGCGGTGCAAATGCCACATACCAGATCTTTGCCCATTCCCTCACAACCGGCTCAACCGGTGGCATCACACAGGGGAACCATGACTATACATCGATTGCCACTGCAGGACCCTACATCATTGGTACCAGGATGTCATTGTCGTCACCAACAGAAATATTCCGCGCTGGACTGGACGGAGAACAAGTTCAGCTGACTTTTACAAACCAGCAACTTCTTTCCGGCATCAGAATGGGAGAGGTAAAGGAAAGGTGGGTGGAAACCACCGACGGGAAAAATATGCTGGTCTGGGTGGTGTATCCGCCATCATTTGACCGTACCAAAAAGTACCCTGCATTATTATACTGCCAGGGTGGTCCGCAGAGCGCCGTCAGTCAGTTCTGGTCCTACCGCTGGAATCTTCAGATGATGGCTGCCCATGGCTACATTGTGGTAGCTCCCAACCGGAGAGGTTTGCCAACCTTCGGCCAGGAATGGAACGACCAGATCGCGGGGGATTATGGCGGACAGAATATGAAAGATATGCTTTCCGCCATAGATGAACTCTCGAAAGAACCCTACATTGACGCAAAGCGCCTGGGGGCTGTGGGAGCAAGCTACGGTGGGTATTCCGTCCTATGGCTCGCCGGACACCACGAAAAACGCTTTAAAGCCTTCATTTCCCACTGCGGCATCTATGATTTTGAAAGCATGTACGGGTCTACGGAAGAATATTTTTTCGTCAACCACGACTACGAGGGCCCGTACTGGGAACAGCCCAAACCCAACAGTTACAGTTTTTCCCCCCATCTCAGCGTCGACAAATGGGATACCCCCATCATGTTGATCTCAGGGGGATATGATTTCAGGATCCCCTACACGCAGAGCCTTGAGGCGTTCAATGCGGCACAGCTCAGGGGCATTCCCAGCCGGCTGATGTTTTTCCCGGAAGAGACTCATTTCGTTCTGAAACCGCAAAATGCTGTCTTCTGGCAAAGGGAATTCTTCAGATGGCTCGACACCTATCTAAAATGATATCGGATTAACGATTAACGGATATCTGATTTTTGATTTAAGTTTTAACTTTTAATCTTTGATCTACAGGCTGTCCGCTTTAAATTCAAGGGCTCCTGAATTGATGCAGTAGCGCAATCCGGTGGGTGGCGGGCCATCCTCAAAAACGTGTCCCAGGTGACCACCGCATTTCGCGCAGAGCACTTCCGATCGGACCATCCCGTAACTGCGGTCAATCTGGATGTGAATGTTGTTCTCCAGGTATGGGGCAAAAAATGCCGGCCAGCCACAACCGGAATTGAATTTCGTATCTGATTCGAACAACTTCTGTCCGCAGCCTGCACAGTGATAGGAACCTTTCTGAAAGAATTTGTCATAGTCTCCCGTATACGGGCGTTCCGTTCCCTTCTCCCGTAAAATATGAAACTGCACCGGAGTAAGCTGGTTTCGCCATTCCTGGTCCGTTTTGCTTACCTGATAATAAGCTGAATCTGTAGTTTTTAAATCCATTTTTACCTGTTCATTTGCATTTTGTCCGCTGCATGACACGATCATTCCTCCCGAAATGATCATTCCCGCGATCCAACGAAAAGTCCTGAAACATTTTATCACGTAATCCGTTTCTACTTAAACAATCAACCCCACCCAAAGTTCATTCCTCACCCCCCCAATCTTAAATCCTTCATCCTTCATCCTTCATCCTTCATCCTTCATACTTCATACTTCACACTTCATACTTCATATCTCCTTTCTCCTTTCTCCTTTCTCCTCTCTCCTTTCTCCTCTCTCCTCTCTCCTTTCTCCTCTCTCCTCTCTCCTTTCTCCTTTCTCCTCTCTCCTTTCTCCTTTCTCCTCTCTCCTTACTCCTCTCTCCTCTCATTTTTTTCCTATCTTTGCTCCAAATCCTGCATCATGGAAACTGTTTGGATCATTCTGGGGTGTATCCTGCTCATTGCAGGGATTTTAGGCAGTTTTCTCCCTGTCTTGCCGGGCCCTCCCCTGGCCTATGTCGCCCTGCTCATTCAGCAGTTCAGGGAAGAAAAGCCTTTTACGGTCAACTTTCTGGTCATCTGGGCGCTGGTCACCACGGTGGTCATTTTACTTGATTATTATGTGCCCATCTGGGGCACCAAAAAATTGGGCGGCACCAAGGCAGGCATGTGGGGTGCCACCATCGGGATGATCATCGGCATATTTTTTCTGCCTCCCATTGGAATAATCCTGGGTCCTTTTATCGGGGCCGTTCTCGGAGAGCTGACCAAAGGCATTGATTTCAAAATAGCCATGAAAGCCGGTTTTGGTTCATTTCTGGGATTTCTTGCCGGTGTGCTGATGAAAACCGTCATCTCCCTGATCATGGGATTTTACCTGATAAAAAGCTTCTTTTAGGAGGTACCAGCTATGGACGAGCATCAGATCCCAATACTACGCCGCCTGTCGTACGAAATCAGGAAAACCATTCTGCTAAGCCTGGCAGAGGCCGGGTCGGGCCATACTGGCGGCTCGCTTGATCTGTCGGATGTATTTGCCTGCCTGTATTTCAATATCTTAAAACATAATCCTTCCCATCCCAACTGGGAGGAGCGCGACCGGCTGATCTTATCCATAGGCCATGTAGCGCCGGTTCTCTATGCAACCCTTGCCCAGGCAGGTTACTTTCCCAAGGAAGAGATGAGGACGCTGCGCAAGCTGGATTCGCGTTTGCAGGGGCATCCTGGAAGGGACCACGGTCTGCCCGGAATTGAACTATCGGCCGGTTCACTCGGACAGGGGCTTTCGGTGGCCGTTGGCCTGGCGCTTGGTGCCCGCCTGGATAAAAAGAACTGGCAGGTGTACAGCATTCATGGCGATGGCGAGCTCCAGGAAGGTTCCATCTGGGAAGCGGCCATGAGCGCAGCCCATTACAGGCTGGATAACCTGACGGCACTCATTGACCGCAACGGTTTGCAAATCGACGGCAAAACCTCCGACGTAATGGAACTGGAACAGCTGGCGTATAAATGGAAGGCTTTCGGATGGCATGTCCTTCCCTGCGACGGGCATGATCATCGGGATATCATCAGGGCATACGACGAGGCCAGACAGGCAAAAGGAAAACCATCGGTCATCATAGCAAAGACCATCATGGGTAAGGGTGTACCTTCCATTGAGGGAGATTACCGGTGGCACGGGAAGGCACCGACAAAACAGCAGGCGGAACAATTTATCCGGGAACTGTATTAAACTCAAAAATCAAAAATCAAAATTCAGTTTCGTTGGGACGACTGTACGGTAACCAGGGATGTAAATCACCGGACGCAAATGAATCCAATGGCAAGATATAGCAACAAAGGAGATAAGGCCACCAAGCTGGGCTTCGGCGAAGGAGTGCTGGAGACCGGAAAACGAAATCACGCCGTAATCGGGATCGGTGCTGACATTACCGCATCGGTCGGAATGAATCTTTTTGCCGATGCTTTTCCTGAACGTTTCATTTCACTCGGCATCGCCGAACAAAACTGTGTGGGGGTGGCAGCCGGATTGGCCCTGGCCGGGAAATTACCGGTTTTTGCCACTTACGGTGTCTTCTCAGCCCTGCGTGCCACCGACCAGATCCGGGTTTCAATCTGCTACAACAACCTCCACGTGATCATCGGCGGAGCGCACGCCGGGATTTCGGTGGGGCCCGATGGGGCAACCCATCAGGCACTTGAGGATATTGCCGTGATGCGCGTGCTGCCCAATATGACCGTTCTTTCACCCTGTGACGCCACTCAGGCAAAATTGGCTGTCATCGCAGCTGCTGAACAGGTAAACGGACCTGTCTATGTCCGCTTTGGCCGGGAACCGGTGCCCGATTTCACCAGTGAGGACATGGATTTCCTTATTGGAAAAGGACAGCTACTGCGTCAGGGCAACGATCTAACCATCATCGCCACGGGCCATTTGACCTGGGAAGTCCTGCAGGCGGCCCGTATGCTTGAAGAACGGGGGATCCAGGCACGGGTGATCAACCTTCACACGATCAAACCCATTGATCAGGAAATCATCATCCGCGCAGCCCGTGAAACCGGTCTGTTGCTGACCGCCGAAGAACACCAGATCAACGGAGGCCTGGGAGGTGCGGTCGCAGAGGTCGTGGTGAAGCACCATCCCGTGCCTGTAGATTTCATCGGAATACACGACCGATTTGGAGAATCAGGTAAACCGGAAGAGCTGATGGAAAAATACGGTTTGAAGGCACGAGCTATTGCCGAAAAAGCCTTGAAGATGGTTGAAGGTGGTGCATCAAAATGATGGTCCACCAGGGATGCCATCCCCTGACTCATTCCCGCTCATTTAATAGATGATATTCAGAAAAATGTCCTCGGGGTATTGAATGTCCACCAGGTAAAGTCCGTGAGCGGGCACCGACATGCCCGCCGATGAGCGATCCCGGGATATGACGATTTGATATAATTCTTCCAGAGTAATCTTATGCTGACCCAGTTCAAGCAGCGTGCCGACAATTGCCCTGACCATGTTCCGCAAAAAACGGTCGGCCGTGATCCTGAACAACAACAGGTCACCCTCTTCAACCCAGCAGGCCTCCTTGATCCTGCAAATGTTCGTCTTCACCTGCGTATGGGTTTTGCTGAACGATGTAAAATCAGTATAGTTCAACAATAGCCTGGCTCCCAGATTCATCAGTTCCACATCCAGCCTGCCGTATACATAATGGGCGAAGCCGATCAGAAATGGATTCTTGAACCGGCTGATCTGATAAAGATAGGTTCTTGACAGGGCATCAAACCGCGCATGCGCCTGGCTCCTTACCAGATGAATGCTATGTATGGCGATGTCCTCAGGCAAAAATCCGTTGAGCCGGTAGATTAGCTGGATCTGCTGTTCCTGGGAGAGTGGCCCGCTATCGAAATGAGCATAGAACATCCGTGCATGCACGCCGGCATCTGTCCGGCCACAACCCACCAACCGCATTGCCTCGTCAAACAAAACAGAAAAGGCTTTTTCGAGTGTCGCCTGTACCGTTGGAGCGTTCTTCTGGATCTGCCAGCCGTTGTAGTTCTCTCCGGAATAAGAGATCTTGATAAAATAACGGTGTGGGATGGGTTCCATATGGGTTCAAAGTTAAAAATTATAACAATCAATCATTTAATAGAAAGATGCTTAGTTTTGTGTTCGAATTCTCATAACGATCGTAAGCAATCCGGTGATATGAAGCCGATATCCATCCTGTACCATATCATTCTCATCCTTGCATTTCCAATTTTCTGCGGTGCGCAGGAGGGCAGGATCATCGGATATGTTACCGGCAAGGATGGCGGATCACCTCTGGCAGGAGCGCACGTTGTGCTGCTGCCAGATCACAGGGTCACCAGCACCGATTTCAGCGGATATTTTAAATTCACAGGACTCCCGGCCGGCAAGTACCAGACTACGGTCAGCTTCATTGGCTTTTCAACGGTCACCCTTGATGTCATTTTAGCTGAGAACCAGATCACAACACTGAATGTGCAGCTGTTCAAATCCATGACCAGTATGGATGAAGCCGTCATAACCGGTTCAAGGATCCTGGATTCAAAGAACAATAATCCTCTGACCATCACGGTGATTTCACGTGATGAGCTTGACAGGAGCGGTGAATCGAATGTGCTGCCGGTCCTGAGCAACCGCATTCCGGGGGTCTTCGTCACTGAACGGGGGATCACCGGTTTCGGTGTTGGTCAAGGCTCTGCCGGAGGAATTTCCGTCCGGGGTGTCGGTGGACAACCCAACACCAGAGTATTGGTGATGATTGACGGTCATCCTCAATTTGCCGGCATCTTTGGTCATCCCCTTCCCGATGCCTATATCACTTCAGATATTGAGAAAGCAGAGGTGGTGCGGGGGCCGGTATCGCTGCTCTATGGCTCAAACGCCATGGCCGGAGCGATCAACCTGATCACCCGCCAGCAGGAGCAGGATGGCCTCTCAATCAGCGGAAGAGCTCAGTATGGTTCATTCCATACTCAAAAATACATGACCAGTGTCGGCTTTAAGAAGAATAAATTCAATGTCACAGCATCATTTAACCATGATCAGACAGATGGGCACAGAGATAACTCAAACTTCAGGATCTCCAATGGGTACATCAAATCCAGCCTTGAGATCAATCCCCGTTTCAGGCTGATCATTTCGGGCAGCATGGCCGGTTACCGCTCTACCGATCCGGGACCCGTCAACAGTGCCGATACCTCCTACCAGAACGGCGGGCACTGGAGTGATTTCATCCGCGGAGAATGTTCGGTAACCCTGGAAAATCACTTTCAAAAATCAGAAGGGGCATTGAAGCTCTATTACAACGGAGGGGAACACAAGCTATACGATGGATTCCATTCCACCGACCACCTGCAGGGCATCAACCTGTTCCAGGGAATCAAACTGTGGCCCGATAACCTCATTACGGTCGGTGCGGATCTGAAAAGCTACGGAGGTTTTGCTGAGAACATTCTCCCATTGGTACCCGTTAATTTCGCCGACACAGTCATCCTGGAATCAGCTGCCTACCTTATGGTACAGAATGCTTTGTCTGAAAAACTGGTCGCTACAGCCGGTGTTCGGCTGGAAGTACACGAATCATTTGGCAGCGAATGGATTCCACAGTTCGGCGTGACGTATCATCCAACGCAGTTCACCGTCCTCAAAGGAATCATTTCCAAAGGATTCCGCAGTCCGACCCTTCAGGAACTTTTCCTTTTCAACAGCGCCAATCCAAACCTCAAACCGGAGAGGATGTGGAATTATGAAGTGAGTGCAGGACAATTCTTTCATAATGGTCGGATTTATCTTGAATCCAATTTGTTTTTCATGAAAGGAAACAACCTGATCCAGACAACAGGCGTGTTTCCGGATATCGTCAACGTCAATTCCGGGAAATTTACACATTATGGAGCAGAGCTGACAGGCAAGTATCATCTGTCGGATGAAATCCAGTTCATTGCAAGTTATGCCTGGCTTCACACCGATCAACCGGTTGTGGCTGCTCCGCAGCACCAGCTTTTCATCGAAGGAGATTATCAGTGGAAAAAGCTGAATGCCAATCTCAAAATGGCCTATGTCAACAATTTGATTACCAAGACTAATCCTGAAGTGATCCGGCAAAACTATCTTCTGCTGGACGCAGCCCTCCATTACCGGTTACTATCCTTCCTCACGGTTTTTGTCAGGGGACAGAACCTTCTGGATCAGCGCTATGAAATCAATTTTGGTTATTCCATGCCTGGTATTACGGCAACAGCCGGGATCAACATAAGACTGCAACTTTATGAGCAATGAGATGCTGTCCATTGTCAGTTGTCAACCGGCTTGATGCGTGTTACCATCAATTTATCAACGCGGCTCCTGTCCATATCCATCACTTCAAATTGCAGGTCTTTGTACTGGAACGAATCGCCTTCCCTGGGAACCTTTCTCAGAAAATGCATCGCCAGACCGCCGATAGTAGTAAACCCTTCATTTTCAATATCTTCATAGGACAGGATACCAAAGGAATCCATAAAATCATCAATGTTCATGGCTCCATCCACCAGCCAGGAGCCATCCTGCCGTTCAATCACTTCCAGCTCCTGGTCATCAAATTCCTCCGGCAGATCACCCAGGATAGTCTCCGTAAGATCATGCAGTGTAATAATGCCTTCAACGGCGCCATACTCGCTAACCACCACTGCAAAATTGGTCTTTTGTTGCCTGAAAAGCTCCAGTACCTTATCCGCCATCAGATTCTCGGGGATAAAAAGCGGGGCAGCAGCCACCCTGGTAAGGTCAAAAGGCTGTTCACCGGTGAACAGGGACAAAATATCCTTCACGGCAACCACGCCGATAATGTCCTCAATGGTTGTTTCGCATAATAAATATTTACTGAAATGATAATTGGCTATTCTTTCAAACACCTCCTCCCTGGAGTCGCTTTTCAGGATAAAGATGACATCCTTGCGGTGGGTCATGATCTCACTGGCCCGCTTATCGCCAAACCGGAAGACATCCCTGATGCGCTGGGTTTCCTCCTTGTCGATCACCCCCTGCTGTGAGCTCTGCAGGAGAAGAAACTTGAGTTCCTCTTCCGTGATGGCCCGGTTATCCTTTGATTTAATTCCAAGTAGCCTTGTAATGGCTCTTGTAGTGACGGTTAAAAAGAAAATGAAGGGATAAGCGATCTTGAATAAAACCGTGATGAAGGGAGTCAAAGCAGTGGCAATTCGCTCAGGATTATTCAATGCCAGTGATTTGGGAACCAGTTCACCAATGATCAGGGAGAAAAAGGTGATCAGGGCGACGACGATGATGACCGAAAACTTATGTGCCGATTCGGGGGACAGTGATAATTTCTCAAAGAGAGGAGCCACATCATCCGCAAGGGCGACTCCTCCGAAAGCACCGGACACAATCCCAACGAGGGTGATCCCGACCTGGATTGTTGAAAGGATCTTTTCGGGTTCCGCAAGGAACTTGAGTGTTTTCACCGCCGACCGGCTGCCTTTTTGGGCCATGCTTTCCAGTCGTGCCTTGCTTGACGAAACAAGGGCAAATTCGTACATGGCAAAAAGACCGTTCAAAAAGAACAGAAAAAATATGATCAGGACTTCTACCATCTTATTCTATGGTCCTATAAGCCGAACACATCATCTCACGATGGGGATCTGTTGGTCAGACATTCATACCGGTGTTTTTTCGCATGAATTGAACCCGTTCAAAGCTTCCTGTTTTTTCCTTTCCCTGAAGGATCTTTCCCCTGAAATGTTTAAGGGTCGGAAAACGGTGGGTTTGCATCCACATATCAAGATCTTCGTTGATCTGAGTGATCACATCCGGTCCGTTCGTGTAAATCGTTGTGCAGATTTGAGCTGCTTTGGCCCCGGCCAGCAGTACTTTTACAACCCCTGTATAATCATGTATCCCGGTGGATGCTGAAATATCGCACTTCACCCTGTTCGACAAAGAGCCTATCCACCGAAGCGGCTCTGTGATCTCGACCGGTGAGCTCAGGTAGTTATCAAAAACAATGCTCATGCTGTCAATGTCAATATCCGGCCGAAAAAACCGGTTGAACATCACAATTCCATCAACCCCGGCTTCATCAAGTTGACTGACTATTCGGGGTAAATTGGAAAAATAGGATCCAATCTTGACAGATACCGGAATGGTCACATGCGATTTGACAGCTTTCAGAATGTCAAAATATGTCTCTTCAACCTCAGTGCCGGATATTTTTTCATTGAATGGGAAAATCGCAATGTTCAATTCCAGTGCATCTGCGCCAGCCTCCTGTAGTTTTTTGGCAAACAGAGGCCATCCCTTTGCAGAAATGCAGTTGACACTCGCGATCACAGGAATGTCGACCGCTTCTTTGACATCCCTGATCAGCCTGATGTATTCATTCACGCCATGTTCTTTGGATAGATCCATGATATGTTCTGCCGCACGGGGATACCAGTAATACATTGGGTGATCTTCCAGCTTCGTCTCGATGTCCGCCATGATCTGCTCCTCGAAAAGGGATTTCAGCACAATGGCACCTGCTCCTTTCCGTGCATAGAGCTTGATGTTTTCCACTGAATTGGTCAACCGGGAGCTGCTTACGATGACCGGTGACGACAAGCGTAATCCCAAATAATTCGTCGAAATGTCCATGACGGATATGTTTTAAATTAACTGGAATAAAGATACAACAATTATAAATTCAATGAAAGTTCTGAAAATTATCCACTGAAACGATTACTGGCGTGTATCCGTGAGCAACTCAGGTACGGTGGATCAGAAATTCACTTTCGCTGATAAACTGATAACGTTCGCATCATTATCCGAACGCTCTGATATTTCACCCTGGGAATCAACGCCTTTGACCATCGTAGTCACGATATTCTGATACTCAAAGGTTACAGAAAATCCGTGCTTGATCGGGAAAATGGCATCAGCGTACCAGGTTGTGTTCTTTTCAACAGCGCCGACCTTGAATGAAGAGCTGGTATTGTTGTCCATGCCATATCCTACCACCAGGTTCAGCCAGCTGGTCACTTCCGAGGTTGCATTGAACCAGGCTGTCGTGCTTTTCCGATCATATTCAACGACTTCCCCATTCTTGAGGGTCCAGTAATAATTTCCGGCGGCGCTGAACAGGTTGGCATTATTAAGGTTGGTCCCTGTGTTGAATTCGCCAGTAAGGGAGAAATATTTATGAAAGGGGAGATTGACATCCACTCCAAAACCCGTAGTATTGAAAATAAAATCGTCCACCAGGAATTGATCACCCACTGGTGTTCCTTTTTTCTCTTTAAAGGCAGCGTGGGCAAAAGCGACACCAACGGTGTATTTCTTCAGGATCTTACCGGAGAGCCTGGCCTGGATCATCGGCTGCGCCGAAAGATTGTCCTTTCCCAGTCCTGTTGCCTCCCGGGCGGCTTCGCCCACCGATAGCTGCAGCATCGGGGCGAACACTTCGCTCTTCAGGGTATAACTTGCCTGAAACTGAGCTCTGCGGAAACCTATGTTTCCGCCGAACCACAGGTTCCCGTTGGTATTTACCGTATTGGCATTGTTGGGAGAGATCAGGTCCCATTGCTGGCCCACCCTCAGTTCGAATCCGCCGGTGGCCACTGAGGCATAGGCCAGGCGAAGACGCGGTTTGGTATTGGCATCGGAAGGCCCTCCATAAAAATCGATTTCAGCCACGCCTCCGACCTTGATCTTCTCACCCACCGAGCCCCGCAGGCCGATGCGGCTGTGCTGAGCTGTAAAGCCCAGGGCCGCTTCATCGACACCGCTGGCAAACTGCGGGGAGGATACGTAATTGTTGACAGGATCACCCCAGGAGTAAACGCCCTGAGCCGCATAAACCATATCGCCCTTGATGAAGCCGTAAAACTTCAGCTCAAGCTTCTTGTTTTGCTCCTTTTCTTCGCCCTGCGAACCTTTATCCTGTGAAAACAAAGGCTGAATGATGAGCGTCATTCCCAGAAACAGGAAAAATACACTTTTTGTCCTCATAATGAATTAGATTTAAGTTTATCAAGATTGCCATTAAATGAATGATTCAAATTCAGAACGCCATGAAACCAGCTTATGGCAGATGACCTCATCACTCAGTGACATCCTTCTGCCGAAAGCATTTATCCAAATTTCCCTTTTTAATGTATACGTGATAATCGTCCACTAAATTCAGGTTCTGGTACCAGGCTGTGTCGCTGAACGAAATGAATTTTACCCGGACACGACCCAACAGTTCAGTAATTCGTCGGCCATCGCCTTCCAGGACCAGTTTAGCTTCCGGAATCACGGATTTCCGGTACACGGCATACAGAGGTTCGTAATGATCATTTTCACTGACAGGCATCACAATGTCGGCATCACCGGAGATGTTGATCATATTGTGAATGAGTTTCAGGTTCATTTCCGGTATGTCACAGGCCGTGATAAAATTCACCTCACTGGCGGAAGCCATCAGACAAGAATAGATACCCATCAGGGGACCCTGGTCTTTTTCAACGTCAGCTATGACCGGATAGTTCAAAAATGCATATTTTGAAGGATCGTTGGCACCAATGATGATCTCATCAAAATGTCCATCAAGCTGATGTGCGATATGAGCGATCAGCGGTTGACCATTTACATCCAGCATGCTCTTATCCGTTCCCATCCGGGAACTTCTACCTCCGGCCAGAATGACAGCGGTAGCCTGTTCGCGGAGAATCCAGGCCTGATTTTTAATCAGGATCCTGTCGGGGTGAAAATTCCAGTTCATGTCGTGAAAATCGATCACCTTGTCGGCAAGATGGACCACCTCTGCGCAACTTTGCTTGACCTTTCGTTCATTCAGGTTTTTTATGACCAGGAACAATCCCGGTTCGATCACCTTGCGTATGGAATTGGACTCACACACCGTCAGAGCATGGTCAGGGATGAGTTTCAGAAGTGCCTTCAGTCCCTTTTCCAATGCGTGAACGCTGACCCGGAGGAAATAAACTTTGAAGGCACCAGCCATCAGCATGCGTGATGTATCCTTTGTGGGATCGACGATCTTTTCGTCGGTAATTTCATAATCCCCTTTCAGGGATGTACAGATCCCGCAGCCTTTTCCACCCCTGGGGCAGTTACCTTCATTGGGATCAATGGTGACCACCTTCACCCCATATACCTGATGGTCCCTGGCATATTGACCGATCAGCTGGCAGGCAAATTCCGTTTTCCCGGTGTTCCTTCCGGTGGAACCGATGATGATGAAATTTGATCTACTGATCATGGCGTCGTAAGTAAAAATTAAAAGCAAATACCTTCACAGGGGAGGGTATTTGCTTTTGCTTCTGTCATAAAAACCTTTCTGCAGAGGCTATTTGCTCTCCGTGATCGGTTTATTGTTGACTAAAAGGGAAAAAATAAAACCAATGGCCAGCAATACGGCGCCTGCAATGAATGAGTATTTGGCAGCCTGCGTGCCGGGGAAATTGTCTTTCATCAAGGCTACGATCTGCGGTCCGACAACACCGCCTGCCGACCAGGCTGTAAGAATGGTGCCATACACCACAGGCATCAGGCGCGGAGTAAAAACATCTCCTACAAAAGAGGGCATCGTGCCGAAGCCTCCTCCATAGCACAGCAGAATGTAACATACCAGGATCGCGAAAAGATAGGGATTGCCGACAAAGAGTAAAATAACAAAAATAATGATCTGTGATCCCAGGATCCACCGGAATGCCTGAACGCGGCCGATCTTATCGCTCATCCCGCCCCAGAAGAAACGGCCGACACCGTTAAACAGCGAACTGATCGCGATCAGGGTGGCACCGATGGAGGCCAGTGCAACGGCATCCGTACCCGGCTTGAATGCACTCCAGAGGTCCTGCATCAGGGGTGACTGGAAGCTGATGAACATGATGCCTGCCGTAACGTTGATGAACAGAAGCATCCACATGAAAAAGAATTTGTTGGTCCGGATTGCCTGACCAGCCGTCATTTGAACAGAACTACCTGTCTGACTTGCTTTCTGTACGGGAGGAGTGTACCCCGCAGGTACATAATTGGCTGGAGGAAATACAACAAAGTAAGCGGCGATGACTCCAAGCACAAAAATGGTGATGCCGATGTACAGAAAACCGCTGATCAGATTCTGACCGGCCAGGTTCATCATGATGGGTGCGATGACCTTGGACATCAGCAGAGCGCCAAAGCCAAATCCCATCACGACCATACCCGTGATTAATCCTTTTTTATCGGGGAACCACCTGGCGGCAGAAACAACGGGGGTCACATAACCAAGCCCCAGTCCTAATCCTCCGATCACGCCAAAGCCGACGATCAGCAATGGTAGGCTGGCCATTTTAAAAGCCAGTGCAGCCAGCATGTAGCCGATCCCGTGCAAACCAACCCCGATCATCGCCAGTCGCTGGGGACCGTACTTGGGAAGGTTGATGCCGCCCCAGGCAGCAGCGAACCCGATAAAAGCAATGCTGGTGCTAAAGGCCCAGGCTACGGCTGAATTAGACCAGCCAAACTCCGCAACGATGAGCTTCTGAAAAAAACTCCATGCATAGATCGTCCCCAGCACAATCATTAAAATCGTGCACATGACGGCTACCAGCCAGCGATTGTGTTTTTTTGTTTCCATGTAATTTTCTTTGATTAGTAATTAGTTAACGATCATCTTCTCGAACTCTTTTCTGAACTTATTGACCATGACTTTGACAGGTACAGCATAGGCTTCACCCGTCGGGCACAGGGTATTTCCCTTGATATTATCGCAAAACCACAGGATCTTGTCAAGGTCACCCTCTTCTCCGCCTCCTGTTATGATTTTGTTCAGCAGGTGCACGATCATTCCCGATCCCTGGCGGCACGGTGTGCACTGGCCGCAGGATTCGTGGTTATAGAACTGGATGGTGCGGACTGCTAACTCTGGAATCGAGAACTCATCACTGATCACCATCACTCCACCGGAGCCCAGCGATGTGCCGTATTCACTGCAGGATTCATAATCCATTTTCAATCCCGGTCCTTTTTTCAGGTCTTCAGCAGTGAGTATCGGAACTGAAAGTCCGCCAACGATCACACCGGTCAACGTTCCCTTGATACCACCGGCCATTTGTATTAATTCGCTGAAGGGGATCCCCATGGGGCATTCATAAACCCCGGGTTTGTTGACCGCACCGGAGACCCCGAAGAGTTTAAACCCATAGCCCGCTTTGGAACCCCATTGTTTAAAGGCAGCAGCTCCATTTTCGACAATATAGGGTATGCTGGCCAGTGTTTCAACGTTGTTCACGATGGTCGGGCAGCGGTATAATCCTTCCACTGCAGGGAAGGGTGGCTTCATTCTGGGCAGTCCCCTCTTTCCTTCGATGGATTCAATCAAAGCAGTCTCCTCCCCGCATACATAGGATCCGGCACCCTGGTGAACAATGATATCATCCATGTGACTGAGTTGCCCATCCTGTCTGGCTTCTTCAATGGCATCTTCCAGTATTTTTGCTATCCAGCTGAACTCGCCCCTGATATAGATGAAGGCCAGCCGGCATCCGAGTGCATGAGCCGAGATGGCCATTCCCTCAATCAGCAGGTGCGGATCATAAGCCAGAATTTGCCTGTCCTTGAAGGTTCCGGGTTCGCCTTCGTCAGCATTGCAGATCAGGTAAATGGGCTTGCCGGTATTCTTTGGAAGGAAGCCCCATTTGACACCCGTGGGAAAGCCGGCCCCACCCCGGCCGCGCAATTCAGAGTTCCTCACTTCCTGGATAATGTCCTCAGATTTCATCTTTAACGCCTTGACAAGCGTCTGATAACCGCCGTGTTGTTTATACACCCTGATCGATTTGGCATTTTCCACCCCACGGTTCTTAAGAAGCACATTGCATTGCGTGGCAAAATTATATTCCACCGGAAGTTCAGGAATGATGCCTTTTCTGAGTGAATCAATAAGCACATCCACCTTTTCCCTGGTCATCAGCTCATAGTAAACATCATTTACCTGGA
Organism: Bacteroidales bacterium; assembly: GCA_035342335.1. Classification (NCBI taxonomy): domain Bacteria; kingdom Pseudomonadati; phylum Bacteroidota; class Bacteroidia; order Bacteroidales; species Bacteroidales bacterium. The sequence goes on along the minus strand of DAOQWY010000030.1, from coordinate 17,402 downwards.
TCACCGGGCAGGTTCCGCACGAGGCAAGGCACTCCACCTTTGAAAGGGTAAAAAGTCCGTCGGGAGTTGTTTGTCCGTGCCCGATGCCCAGCTTGGCACTCAGGTAATCATAGATCTCCAGTGCTCCCATCAGGGTGGCAGGTATGTTCGTATCCACCTGGAGATGGTACTTGCCAACGTTTTTGTTGACGTTGAACATCGAATAGTACGTCGCCACACCATAGGCGCGGGACAAAGGTATACCAATAATTTCAGCAATCTCAGCCACATCTTCCTTGCCGAGGTTGTTGCCGTTTGCTTTTTGGACGAGCATCAGTGCAGGCATCAGGGCCGACTCCTTCTTCGGGTACCGTGCCATGATCTGCTGTATCCTGGTTTTTAATTCGTCATTCATTGAATCCATCAATTAAGGGTTAGCAACATTCAGCAATCTTTTCAATTCTGACCGCGCACACTTTATATTCCGGGATCCTTGCAACCGGGTCAAAAACATCATTGGTCAGGATGTTGGCTGCTGTTTCAGCGAAATGGAAGGGGATAAAAATGATACCCTGTTTGATCTTGGAAGTAACCAGGGCCGTTATTTCTATGGAGCCCCTGCGGGATGACACTTTCACTTTTTCACCATTCTTCACTTTAAGATTCCGGGCATCGGTAATGTTCAACTCCACCATTCCGGAAGGAGCGATCCCGTTCAGCACTTTTGAACGACGGGTCATCGAGCCGGTATGGTATTGCTGCAGCAAGCGTCCCGTCGTCAGAACGAGCGGGTAGTCCTCATCGGCATACTCCATTGGCGGGCGGTATTCGAGTGCTTTGAGCAATCCTTTGCCGCGGGCAAACTTACCAATGTGCAGGATGGGCGTTCCAGGATGTTCTGCTGTCGGGCAGGGCCATCTGAGGCCTGCGCTGTTCCTGATCCTTTCGTACGATATTCCCGCATAGGAAGGGGTTAATTTCCTGATCTCATCATACAGCGCGTCGACGGTATCCGGAAAATCATGGTATCCCATACGCTTTGCCAGGTCAGCGATGATCTCGTGGTCGCTTCTGGCTCCTTTTGGACCATCCAGAGCCTTGTTCGAGAACTGGACCCTGCGTTCCGTATTGGTGAAGGTCCCGTATTTTTCTGCAAAGGCAAAGGCTGGCAGAACCACATCGGCCATCTGGGCCGTTTCAGTAAGGAAGATATCCTGTACCACCATAAAGTCAATTTTCTCAAACTGTTTTCTGGCGTGATTCAGGTTGGGATCCGAAACAAGCGGATTTTCCCCGACAATGTAGAGGCATTTGATGCTGTCGCCGGCGTTGGATACCATGCCTGTGATGGTCTGTCCGACCTTGTCGTCCATTTCGTCCACCTTGTTCCCCCAAACTGCCGCGAACTTTTTGCGTACATCTTCGTTGATCACAGGCTGATAGCCCGTGAACACGTTGGGAAGTCCGCCCATATCACAGGCACCCTGCACATTGTTCTGACCCCGCAACGGATTGACTCCGGTGCCTTCCAGCCCGAAATTGCCCAGGATCATCTGCAGGTTGGAGACTGCGATGACATTATCGACACCATGGGAGCTCTGGGTGATGCCCATGGCATAGAAAGCGGCACCGCGGCCAGAAGTGGCGTATAACTTCGCAGCCTCATATAGCTGTTCCTTTGGAATTCCACTCAATTCCTCCACCTTTTCAGGAGTGTAGAATTCAAGGCTCTTCAGGTATTCGTCCCAGCCCTCGCACTTCTCGTCGATGAACGCTTGGTTGTGCCAGTTGTTCTTGACAATGATATGCTGCAGCCCCATGAGCCAGGCCGTATCCGACCCCGGGTTCTGTTTGAGGTGAATCGTGGCATATTGTGCCAGGCCGATATCCCGTGGGTCGACCACGATCAGCTTGACACCTTTCTGTAACACGGCCTTTTTGATCATGCCGCCAAATACCGGATGATTCCATGTGGTGTTGGTTCCGGTAAGAAGAATGACATCTGATTTTTCGGTTTCCTGCATGCTATTGGTCATAGCACCTGAACCTAACGTGATTGCCAGTCCCGCAACCGTGGAACTGTGTCAAAGTCGGGCGCAGTGGTCGATATTGTTGGTACCGACCACCCCCCTGGCTAATCTCATGACAGCATAATTCTCTTCGTTCGAAATTCTTGCGGAAGTAAAAAAGCCAAAGGCCGCCGGCCCGTGCTGAGCCTTTATTTCACTGAACCTGGTGGCCACAAGATCCAGGGCCTCATCCCAGGTCGCTTTCTCAAAATGTCCGTTTTTACGGATCAACGGAGTATCCAGCCGGTCTTCCCTGTTCAGAAAATCGAACCCGAAACGTCCCTTCACACACAGCATGCCCCGGTTGGTTTGATCCTCCCACTGATCCTCCACCCCCATCGAATAAACGTACTTGTTGTCTTTGGTATACATGTCGATGGCACAGCCTACTCCGCAGTAGGTGCAGATCACCTTTGTTTTCTGAAGCTCCCAGAAAGGTCCTTTTCCCTTGGCTGTTTTAAACGTCAACGCTCCCACCGGGCAAACCTGCACACACTCCCCGCACTGAACACAGCTCGACTCTCCCATCGGTTTGTCATCATCGCAGATGACCCGCATGTGTTCTGAACGCCATCCGAAATCAAGCACCTCATGCATTACGTTATTGTTGCAGGCCCGGATGCATCTGCCGCACTCAATGCATTTGTTGGCATCCCGTATGATGCCCTCCGAGGATTCATCCAGAGGGATCCGTTCGTAATCGATCGGGAACCCTGGACGTTCAATGCCGCAATGATAGGCCATATCCTGCAATTCACAGTGTCCGTTCTTTTCACAGGCGATGCAGTTATGCTCTCCGTTCGACAAATGAAGCTCGACGATCATCTTGCGAACTTCCAGGATCTGGTTCGTGTTGGTCCGGATGGTCATGCCGTCCCTGACCTCCAGGGCGCAGCTTTCTTTCAGGCCTCGCAACCCCTCCACCTCGACAAGGCAGGCGCGGCATTTTCCCGCTTTGCCCGTACGTGCATGGTAACACAGCGTCGGTATGTAAATCTTATTCTCCCGTGCGACATCCAGCACTGTCTTGCCCGGAGAAGTGACGAATGTTCTCCCGTCAATGGTTATTTTTATCGTATTTTCCATAAATTAACGATTATAGAGGTGTTGAAATATCCTGTATTGTTATTTAAATAACAGCGCAGCAAAATTAAAAAACAAAGCTGAATAAGTTAAGCGTAATACCATTACCTGTTTGCAAAAATGTAATTTAAAATTAGACTAAATAACTACATCCAGCTTCCAGGAGTGTCCGGAACCAAAAGCAGCGCGCGTATGCGAGTCCTTTCGCTTTCTCCTTGTAAAATACGAAGATAAATACAGTTGGATAAGCGTGGTCAGGATGGCCTTGCACGAAGAAGTTCCTTTCCTTTCCTGGTAATGGATAGCCTGGTTTCACTGCCTGCCCTGGTCAGAAGTGAAATGGATTTCTCAGCGTCAAGGATGTCGATCAACAATGCGCGAAACCGTTTGGTACCTCCCACCAGTTCCTTGAACTCCTGAATGTCGATGCCATCCTCCTGTTCTGCTAACCGATTGAGCAAGGCCATACGGGTCTTATTCAGAATGCTGGCATGAAGGAAATCGGATTTGTGAAACTGGATCTTGCCGTTGCTGGCGAGATACGACAGGTATGTCCTGATCTTGTGCTTCGGAATGTTCTGAAGAACGGCACTGTCTTCCAGTTCAGACAGGACCGGTTTGCCGTCGGCACAGGCGAGAATTTCCTGCTCAAGCCAGTCGATCTCAGCCAGGCTATTCTTATCAAAATCAGGTTTGTGGCCTTTGATGATCCACGTGTTATTTAACATGTCCAGCCGACCATCCTCCTGCATTCGGTTAAGCAATGAATCCAGATAAGGTCTGCCATTGGGCGTATTGGCCAGCATCAGTTTGCCCAGAATCTCATTCGTCGCCAGGCCCTCGGCGAACAACGGATTTTTGCGGTGATGTTCTGCCAGGATCTTCAGGATTTTTTGACTGACGGTGGTATCAAAGTATTCGTTTACAAGGAGCGTGATCTGACCGGATTTATAAACCAGGGCGCCGGAACCGGGCCCCGCCGATCGTTCAGTGATCTCATCTGCACTGACATTCATCGTTTCAGCCATTTCGACCGGTGTGAATGGCCTGAATTCCTTTTTAAGCACCATATGGATCATCTCCATGGGTACGCTGCCGATGGAAATGCTTTTGCTCAAACGGATGAGTTCTTCCAGGAGCCCTGGGGTTCTTTTGCGATGATGCAGGGGCAGTGGATCAATGATATACCCGCCTCCCAGGGTTTTATCTTCCGACGAAGTGCGGATGATGAATTTATCGTTGCTAACGAGCACCGCCGGTCTGCTCAGGTGTATCTGTACGATTGCCTCTTCATTGCCTTTCACAAGATCCTTGTCCAGAAGGTGCATCCGGGCCTGACACTCAAAGGTCCCGGCGATAAAAAGAATGCTCGACCAGAGGGGCAGCACACGATCTGTATCGAACAACCGGATGCAGGCATCCACCATGACGGTAGTCTCAATGGGTTTGTCGCTGATGATCATTCCCCGTGTAAAATCTTCTTTCCGCAGTCCAATCAGGTTGAGAGCAGCCCTGTCGCCTCTGACAACCTTCTCAACAACCTGGCCATGCCGCTCGATTGAACGGATCCTGAGCTTTAGTTTGTCGCCCGGCAGCAGGTACACGTCCTGGCCGGCCGAGATGCTGCCATCCATGACCGATCCTGTCACGACGCTTCCAAATCCTTTGACCGTGAAAATCCTGTCGATGAACAGTCGGAAGAACACCCCGGCTTCCCTTTCCTGTATCCTGGTAATGGTATCGGCAATGGCCTTTATCAACTCATTTTTACCGCATTCCGTTTTGGCCGACACCCTCACGATAGGTGCATCCCTGAAGGATGAGGTTGAGAGCAGCTCTGAAATCTCGAATTCAGCAAGTTCGATCAGTTCATCATCCACCAGATCGGCCTTTGTAAGCGCAACGACTGCTTTTTTGATCCCCAGGGCCGAGATGATATTCATGTGCTCGACGGTTTGCGGCATGATTCCGCTGTCGGCAGCAATGACCAGCAGCACCAGATCTATGCCGCAGGCCCCGCCGATCATGGTATTGATGAAGTCCCTGTGTCCGGGAACATCAATGATACCCACCGACTCGCCGTTCGGAAGGTTCATGGAGGCAAAACCCAGGTTGATCGTGATCCCTCTTTGCTTTTCTTCCTTGTGCGTATCACAGTCGATCCCGGTCAGCATTTTGATCAGAGCGGTTTTCCCGTGGTCAATGTGTCCTGCCGTACCGATGATAAGATGTTTCATTGGATTTAATTTACAAGAACTGCAGGGAATTCACCACACTGCAACCTGTGCTGATCACGCATCCATGCTTGCCTGGTTATGCAAAATTAGGATAAAATTAAAAATGACCAACCTCGAGCCGTTCGTGATGGTTGAAAAGGATTTGCTATCTTTGCGGCAAATCAGGCAAGGGTGTATTCACCCAACGACGATTTGTCAATGAATCACATTCAATAAATAAGTACAATTAAGAACAATCTGACAAGAACCATGGACAGCACAGGATACAAAGACATTTTAAGGATGGCCATCCAGAATGAGATCGAGGCCTATGAGTTTTACCTGGGTGCCAGTTTAAAAGCAGAATCCGAGACACTCAAGTCCACTTTCCGCGAACTGGCCGACGAAGAAATGAATCACCGGCGAACCCTCGAAGGATTCCTTCACAATGATTCCCTGAAGCTGCATTTCAAGGAAAGCCAGTCTGATTACAAAGTTTCGGAAGGCACGCAACTTCCTCCTCTTACGGGTGACATGTCGTTTGCCGATGGCATAGCCCTGGCCATGAAGAAGGAAGAAGAAGCCATGGAAATGTACAGGAAATTCGCAGATGCCAGTGATGAGCCCGGTCAGAAGAATACGTTCCTGCAGTTATCAAAAATGGAGCAGGGACACAAAGTCAGGCTGGAGGAAATCTACACGAATGCTGCCTATTTAGAGGTCTGGTAATCCTTATCCAGTCAGACTGCCAGCTTGGCCATTTCGCCGGGGTCCTTCAAATGATGCTGAAGAAAAAGAAGAGCGCTGTGGAGATTTCGTTTTGCCCCTGAGGTGATCGCTTCCCCGTATCCCCATTGATAACCTTTTATATGAAGCAGATAGGATGCCGGCTTGGTCTTAAAAAGCTCGCTGCATAATTCCACAACCAGGGCCGGGGAAACGGTATGCGTTGTAAATCCAACCGTTGCGGTGGTGGCGGGGACGGGTGTCACTATAAAATCACGGACATCCTCCTCCGTGGAGGCATCCACAAAGATCACCATATCTTTATCTGAAATGGCGTAGGCATCTTCGATGTTCAGCTGGTAATTGCTTTCCAGTTCAACACCCGGGATCTTTTTCTCCCGGATCCAGTGATTCATGGCTTCAATGAACGCATTGCCCAGGCCATCATCCTGGCGGCCCGGATTTCCAAATCCGTATATCAGGATCTTTGGAGAAAAGAGCTGCCCTTTATTTACGCTTTCTGTCAATCAACTGATCGTTTTCATCGTAAAGGGAGATCTCCAGAGGCATCTGCCCCAGGGCATGTGTTGCGCAACTCAGGCAGGGATCATATGCCCTGATGACGACCTCAACCGCATTCAACATGCCTTCGGTGATTTCTTTCCTGCCGCTCATCACCCTTTTAGCCACACAATTCACAGCCCGGTTCATGGGTTCATTGTTATTGGTCGTGGATACGATCAGGTTTGCCATCTCGATCTGGTCCTGATCATTGATCCGGTAGTGATGGAACAACGTTCCCCGTGGCGCCTCCAGGAGCCCGACTCCCTCTTTCTGCCTAAGTCCCCTGGTGACAAGGTCGGTACCCAGCAGATCGGGATCCTTCAGCAACAGCCGCATCATTTCGGCGGCATGCAGCGTTTCGATGAGCCTTGCCCAGTGGTAATGCATGCAATGGTGATTGGGCTTGCCGCCGGTATAGGCCTTGAACTCCTCAAATTCTTTCTGGGCCAGCGGAGTGGGGATGAATTCAGCACAGTTCAACCGGGCCAGGGGACCCACACGGTACCAGCCCTCTTTCTCTCCCAGGTGGCTCAGATAAGGGAATTTCATATAGCTCCAGGTCCGGACTTCTTCACGGATGTAGTCAACATAATGCTGGTAATCAATGTCATTGAGTATCTTTTTACCGTCGGCGTCCACCGCACGGAGCACGCCGTGATAGAGGTCCAGTGCACCGTCTTTCCGCACGAGGCTCAGGGAGCTTGAGGGAAAATAGGAGAAATGATCGATGGTTTCCCTGTTGTTCCTATGGTAATCCTTAAAGAAGTTTACGGCTGAAAGTGACCATTCCACCATTTTATCCGCATTTAGCGGATCGGGGCCTTTCAGGAATCGATCCCTTTCTTCCGGGGTCAGGTTCTTATTGATCCCGCCAGGTATGGCGCCCGTCCCGTGTATCTTTTTCCCGGCCGTGATCTGGATGATCTCCTGTCCGAACTTCCGCATCATCACACCCTGAACCGCCAGATCCTTATGTTTGAAGGCAACGCCGATGATGTTCCGTATGGCCGGATCGGCATCAATGCCAAAAAGCAGGTCGGGTGAACAAAGGTGGAAGAAATGGAGGGCGTGCGACTGGAAGATCTGGCCGTAGTGCATCAGTCTTCTCATTTTTTCACCGGTTCGGGTCAGCCCGTCGCCGGTGCCGGCTCCCACGATCACATCCATAGCCTTTGCTGCAGCCAAATGGTGACTGACAGGGCAGATGCCACACAGCCGCTGAACCAGAACAGGGGCTTCCCAGAAAGGACGACCCTGCACAAACCGTTCAAAGCCCCTGAATTCCACAATGTGCAGGCGGGTCTGTGTTATGTTGCCATCGTGATCCAGATGAATGGTCACTTTACCGTGCCCTTCCACACGGGTCACAGGTTCGATCGTTATTTTTCTCGACATGGTTTGGCCAGATTGATTTCAGTCATACTTAACGATATCATAAGGTAGTTGCATCGGGTCGCCGCTGATCAAAGCAACCAATGCCTGCCAGATCAGTTCAGCCGTGGGCGGACAGCCAGGCAGAAAATAATCGATCTTAACGATCTCGTGACAAGGATAAACCTTATCTAAAAGCATGGGGATCTCCTCATCGTTGGGCAGGATGCGATGGACATCGTTACTGACCGTTGGTCCGTTCAGGTAAGCTTCCTCAATGCAGTCCCGGATCGGGATGCCATTCCTCAGCGCTGGCAAACCACCCATGATGGCACATTCACCTACCGATACGAGGATTTTGCAATGTTTTCGGAAGTCCTTCAGCACATGTATGTTGTCGCTGTTACAGCATCCTCCTTCTATCAATCCTATGTCACACACTTTGGTGAAGGTTTTGATATCATTCACGGGTGATTTATGAAATTCAACCAATTCGATGAGCTCAAGGATCCGCTCATCAATATCCAGTAGCGACATATGGCATCCGAAGCATCCTGCCAATGACGTCGTGGCCAGTATGGGCTTGCTCATGGTTCAGTCTCCTTCACAATTTTTGATTCGATATCGCTTCCAATGGGGATTTGATCATATTTTCGCTGGCCTATCGGGACGACGAACCCCCGATCGCGAACCAGAATTGAACCGACCGGACAGATATCCATTGCTTCCCGGGCTTTTTCCTCCGACATGGCCGGGGCCATGCCGGCATCGGCAACCACACGCAGCTGTCGACCACGCTTGTCAAACGCAAAATAGCTGCGGCCGTATTCGTCCTTGATGGACTTGATGCACCGTTTGCAGAGGATGCAGCGGTTCTGGTCCTTGATGATCCGGGGGTGCCAGGCTTCGATCTCCCTGACCGGAAACTGGTAAGGATAGCGCGGAACCATCATCTGAAACCTGTAGGCCAGGGCCTGAAGCATACAGTTGCCACTTTTCTCGCAGCTGGGGCAGAAATGATTGCCTTCCACAAAAAGGACCTCAATGATCGCTTTCCTCATTTCATTCAGTTCGGGAACATTATTTTCGATCACCATGCCCTCTTTCGCCGGCGTGGTGCAGGCCGTCATGAAGCGGCCATTCACCTTCACTGTACAAATGCGGCAGGCTCCCTGTGCCTTGATTCCGGGAATATGGCACAGGGTGGGGACATATATTCCGTTTTCCCTTGCTGCATCAGCGATGCAGACCCCTTCCCGGGTTTCACAGTTCACACCGTCGATGTTGATTTTAATGAGTTCACTCATAACATTGATTTATTTCCCTGAACTAAGCCGATTAACCGTTCGTTCATCAAACAACCCCCTGCATTACTGAATACCGGGGATCCTGCCGACATAGTCACAGGCATCTTTGACAGATGCTGCCATATCGAACTCGCTGACAAAGTCGGCATCCTTCATCAGTTTGCTTTCATAAAGCTGTCTGAAATTCCTGATGCTGGTCAGGATCGGGTTTGCACACGTCTGGCCGAGACCGCAGCGGCTTATCCGGGGCATCTGACCCCATTCCAGCAAGTCACTGATGTCTTTTCTTATTCCTTTGCCTTCAATGATCCTGACCAGGGTACGGCGCATGACCACCGGGAAATTCCGGCAGGTTGAACATGAACCACAGGATTCCTCAATAAAGAAATCCATGAAGTTCAAAACCACATCCTTCAGCAGATCCCGCTTGTTGCCAATGATGATGAAGGAACCCCCGGTGGCCAGATCGGCAAAGCTGAGCATCCGGTCGAAATCACCAGGTCCGATCAAAGTGCCGGAAGGTCCTCCCACCTGCACGGCCTGTACGTCAGTGGCACCGCACATATCGAGGATGTCGCTGATGGCAAATCCCCAGGGCACCTCATATATCCCCGGATGCCGGCAGTCGCCCGACACGCTTAGCACTTTCGTGCCCGCCGAATCGATCGTACCGAACGATTTGAACCAGGCAGCGCCGTGATGGATGATCCTGACGGCAGCCAAAAGTGTCTCAACGTTATTGACGATCGTGGGTTTGTTCAGGTACCCGGACTCAACAGGAAAAGGCGGGCGGTCGCGCGGTTCGCCCCTTTTACCCTCCGCTGACTCGATCAGGGCGGATTCTTCACCGCACACATAGGCACCGGCGCCCAGCTGAATGCGGATATCAAAATTGAATCCTTTCCTCCCGGCGATATCCTTCCCAAGCAGATTCCTGCTGCGCAGACCGGCCAGGGTGCTGTTCAGAAAATCCAGCAGGTACTTATACTCGTAGCGCAGGTACAGGATGCCCTGCCGGGATCCAATCGCATATCCCGCCACTGTCATCCCCTCAAAGACAAAATGCGAATACTCCGTAAGCAAAACCCTGTCCTTGAAGGTGCCGGGTTCACCCTCGTCCGCATTGCACAGCACATATCGCTCTTCTTCTTTTGATTTTCTGCAGAAATCCCATTTCATGCCGGTTGGGAAACCAGCACCGCCACGACCCCGGAGGTTCGATTCGGAAATCTCCTTGATGACCTGTTCAGGAGTCATTTCAACAATCTTCTTCAGGGCATCCCCCGGCCGGGCATCCCTGCTGAGCAGGAGGCCTTCCCTGCGAATGTTGTTCCCAACCATGGCCTGAACAAGACCTGAGCTGTTCTGTCCGTCACCCGGCGGTTCGTGGAACATCTCCCGCACGGCTTTTCCAGCCCTCATATCCTTCACCAGTTCTTTGACACGGTAGGGTGTCAGCCGGGTGAATGCAATCCCGTTGATCAAAGCGGCAGGTTCCTGGTCATTCATTCCAATATCCGACGTATCAAATAATCCGATCAATCCATCATCGGTCACGGAGCCAAAACGACACCCTGTCTCCTGCTCAAATGTTTTCGCTACCAGTTCCCTCCCCATCATCCAGGCTACAACACTGTTGTTCAAGTACACGGTATACTTGCCACGAGGGTTGGCAGCGAAAAAATGATAAAAACTTAAGGTTTGCCGTACATCCACGGAGGAAACATTCAACTGGTGAGCCAGCTGAAGCACCGCTTCATCCGGAATATAACCCATCTCATCCTGGATCTGATGAAGCATGTCCATCAACCTTGTCCTGTCCCCGGTAAAACGGTCAAGTGCAACCTGCACGATGTGATTCATAAGAAGGAATTTATAGTATTTTGTGCTGGATCGAAGAACCTGTAATCGCTTTCATTAAGGCATTAAATATAGTTTAGATTCGTAAAAAACCAACTCACTGCTTTAATTTATAATTAATCTAAACTAAACCACTCATCTACCTTATTGCTACCTTTACTACCTAAAAGAATAACATTTGTCCAGGTGACTCTAAATGACAGCTCCACTTTCGACATCCACATCCGGGGCCTCGTTCAGGGAGTGGGATTCAGGCCTTTCATCTATCGTCTGGCCAGAGAAAACCAATTGAATGGATGGGTCGAAAACAGGAACGACGGCGTCAGGATCCGGGTGAATTGCAGCAGGTTCGCACTGGATTCCTTCATTGAAGCGATAAAGAACGATGCCCCCCCCGCATCCGGCATCTGCTCCATCAGGTACCGGCAGAAAAGCTTTGAGGAATTTAATGACTTTCAGATTATTGAAAGTAAAAACCTGTCGGATGACATCACGGAGGTCAGCCCGGACATTGCCGTCTGTTATGATTGTCTGCACGACATGAAGCATCAGCCCCACCGGCTGGATTATCCGTTCATCAACTGCACCAATTGTGGCCCCAGGTTCACCATCATCCGCGATCTGCCCTATGATCGGGACCGAACCACGATGGAGCCTTTTGCCATGTGCGATGAATGCAAATCCGAATATACTTCGGTACGCGACAGGCGTTTTCATGCACAGCCTGTGGCCTGCAATCGCTGCGGTCCCCGTTACGAACTTGTGGAAGGCAAAAGCCAGGTAACGGATCTGCGAGCCATAATTGATCGCGTTTGTCAGCTTCTGGAAAACGGTAAGATCATTGCAATCAAAGGTCTGGGAGGCTTCTTTATGGCCTGTGATGCCACCGGCCAGGAGGCTGTCGACAGGCTCAGGGGACTCAAAAAAAGGGAAGGGAAACCGTTTGCTGTCATGTTTGCCTCCATCGAAGCAGTCAGGGAATATGCATTGGTCAATCCCGAGGAAGAAAAACTGCTGCTTTCCTGGCGAAGGCCCATTGTCATTCTTCGTACCCGGAAAAACCTGGCTTCAGGCGTGAGCGTGGGTTTCAACACGATAGGGGCCATGTTGCCTTTTATGCCCGTTCACTATCTATTGTTCCAGAGACTAAACCTCAGCGTCATTGTGCTGACCAGCGGTAATTTATCCGACGAGCCTATCCAGATCGACAACGATCGAACAATTGAACAATTGAGCCCCCTGACGGATGCAATCCTGACTTATAACCGAGAAATTTATAACCGGACCGATGATTCGGTGACCATGGTCGTAAATGCCCGGGAACGATTAATCCGCCGGTCACGCGGTTACGTGCCGGCGCCTGTCCGCCTGAACCGGTCGGTGGATGGCATTTTTGCAGCCGGCGCTGAACTGGTCAACTGTTTTTGCCTGGGAAAAGGTAAACAGGCCTTCCTCAGTCAACACATCGGGGATCTGAAGAATATGGAAACCTTTGAGTTCTATAAGGAATCGATCCGGCACTTTCAGCAAATGTTCCGCATCTCCCCTACACTGGCCGTTTGCGACCTTCACCCCGATTATTTATCCACCTGTTATGCCCGGGAAACCGGATTACCTCTGGTCGAAGTACAGCATCATCATGCCCATATTGCCTCCTGCATGGCGGAATACGGTCTGGATGGACCCGTCATCGGGGTGGCGCTCGACGGTACCGGGCTTGGCGACGACGGAAACATTTGGGGTGGTGAATTCCTGATTTGCGATCTGGCCAGTTACCAGCGGTATACCCATTTCGATTATGTACCCATGCCGGGAGGTGACCGGGCAGTGGAGGAACCGTGGAGGATGGCGGTTGCTTATCTCTACCTTACTTACGGTCGTGCCTTCATGGAGATGGATATCCCTTTCCTGAAACAAATTTCACCGGAAAGAGTGGAGTTTGTTCTTACGGCAATAGAAAAACAGATCAACTGTCCGCTCACCTCCAGTGCAGGGCGCTTGTTTGATGCAATAGCCGCATTGACAGGGATCTGTACCGTATCTGGCTTTCACGCCGAAGCTCCCATGCGGCTGGAATCCGTTGCCGATCTAAGCACCCATTCACATTATGAATTTGCCCAGAATGATGTCATTCAGTTTGAACCTGCCATTGCCGGCATCGTTGGTGATCTGGTGAATCAGGTTCCTGTTGCAGTCATTTCGTCCAAATTTCATAATACGGTCATCGAAGCTCTTTTACGGACCGTCAAAAAAATGCATCAAGAAACCGGGATCAGGAAAGTGGCTTTATCAGGAGGAAGTTTTCAGAATCATTATCTCCTGGAACGCCTTGAAAAAAAACTTGAAACGTTGAAAATGAAGGTTTACAGCAACTCCACGATCCCGGTCAACGACGGGGGGATCGCCCTGGGACAACTGGCGGTGGCGGCCCAAAGAAGAGCCAAAGGTTACAACACATAAGCACCCAATAATTCCCTCTATTCCCCTATGCCGAAGAAACAGAACAGACTTCTCAAGACATTGATGATCATCGCCGGGACGATTTCAGTTGGGTTTGCTGTTCTGGGAATCATTGTTCCCCTGTTGCCCACAACGCCCCTGCTGCTCCTCGCCGCAGCGCTTTATGCTCGCAGCTCGGAAAGATTTTACAGCTGGTTGCTCAATAACCGGTTATTCGGGAAATATATAAGAAATTATCGTGAAGGCAGGGGCATCCCTGTCAGGGTTAAAGTCATTTCCATCGGTTTTCTGTGGATAACCATCATTACATCGGTTATATTTACAGACCTCCTCTGGGTCAGGATTTTCCTGATCCTGATTGCGGCAGGCGTCACCCTGCATATTCTGTCGGTCCGCTCCCGGCCCTGACGTAATCTCACAGCGTCGTTTTGTCGAAATTATTTATATTTTTGATCGTTAAACCACACCTGTACCAAACCATGTGTCTGAGCATCCCGGCCAAAGTGATATCCATAGAGGGTGATATGGCAACGGTATCCGTTGAAGGAACGGAAGTTAAAGCCAGCCTTCAGATCGTTGAAAACGTTGAAGTGGGTGATTATATCCTGCTGCACACCGGATTCGCGATCCAGAAGCTCGATAGCCAGGAAGCAGAGGCTTCATTGAAAGTGTTCGATGAGTTTATCGAGCTGAACAGGCAACTGGATGAAGAAGAAAAAATAACCGGTAACAGGATTGTGTGATGAAATACAGGGATGAATACAGGGACAGGCGGCTGGTGGATCATCTTGTTAGCCGGATCAGGGCTGTTTCCCGCACTCCTGTTCAACTGATGGAAGTCTGTGGCGGACATACGATGGCCATACAGAAGTTCGGCATTCCATCGCTGCTTCCGGATTCGGTCAGATTGGTGTCAGGTCCAGGATGCCCCGTATGCGTAACCGGTCGTCATTATCTGGATAAAGCCATTGCATTTTCCAGGCTGAAAGATGTGATCATCACCACCTTCGGCGATCTGATCCGGATTCCCGGTTCCTCCTCCACCCTGGAAAAAGAAAATGCCGGTGGGGCAGATATTCGGATCGTCTATTCCATTCTGGATGCGATCCGGATTGCCCGGGAGAATCCTGAAAAAAAAATTGTCTTTCTGGGGATCGGATTTGAGACGACCTCTCCGGGTACGGCGGCTGGAATAAAAAAAGTGGCTGAAATGCATATCCCTAACTTTTTCCTGTACAGTTCCCACAAAGTCATGCCTCCGGCCATGAGGGCTTTGATCCACGAAGGGATCGCCATTGACGGATTCATTGCGCCCGGACACGTGAGCACGATCACTGGCACAGGCATGTATTCCGAATTTCCTGAAAATTATGGTGTGGGCTGTGTTGTTTCGGGATTTGAGCCTGCCGATCTGCTCCAGTCGGTTCTTATGCTGGTTTCTCAGGTGGAAAATGCTCAACCAAAAGTTGAAATTCAATATACCAGGGCCGTGAAACCCGAGGGCAATCAAAAGGCCCTTCAACTACTCCGCGATGTTTTCGAGCCTCAGGATGACTGGTGGCGCGGATTGGGAGTCCTTTCACAGAGCGGCCTGAGACTCAAACCTGAATTTCAGCATCTGGATGCCGAAAATGAGATCGCAGTGAACGTAGAAGAGATCCGGGAGGAAAAAGGATGCATTTGTGGTGATATTTTAAAAGGCCTGAAACAACCCGGGGAATGTAAATTATTTGGAAATCGTTGCACGCCTTCAGATCCGGCAGGAGCTTGCATGGTAAGCAACGAAGGAACTTGTCACGCATGGTACCGATATAGCCGCAATGGATAAAAAAATTCTGCTCGGACATGGAAGCGGAGGTAAATTATCCCGGTCACTGATCCGGGAACTCTTCCTTGCCCACTTCCCGGATCCTGTTTTACACGCCCAGACGGATTCAGCTGTATTACGGGTTCAGGGATCGCATATGGCCTTTACCACCGATGCGTTTGTGGTTGATCCCATCTTTTTTCCGGGGGGCGACATTGGCAAGCTGGCTATTGCCGGAACGGTCAATGACCTGGCAGTGGCCGGTGCCACACCCGTTTACCTGACGGCATCCTTTATCATCGAGGAAGGATTTTCCTTCAATGACCTGGAACAAATTGCCAGGTCAATGGCCCTGGAAGCAGAAAATGCTGATGTACAGATCGTCGCCGGAGATACCAAAATCGTCAACCGTGGAAAATGTGATAAAGTGTTCATCACAACTTCCGGAGTGGGTTGGATCGAAGAAGCCTTCATCACAGTCAGCGAAGGAACCTTC
This sequence comes from Bacteroidales bacterium, assembly GCA_035342335.1. Classification (NCBI taxonomy): domain Bacteria; kingdom Pseudomonadati; phylum Bacteroidota; class Bacteroidia; order Bacteroidales; species Bacteroidales bacterium. The sequence goes on along the minus strand of DAOQWY010000030.1, from coordinate 1,464 downwards.
ATCCAGCCCGGCGACAGGATCCTCATCAACGGGCCGGTCGGGGATCACGGAATGGCCGTTTTATCAGCAAGAGAACTGCATCAGTTCAAAACCACCATCCGCTCAGATTGTGCCAGTCTGAACCATATCATTCACAAAGTCAAAGAAGTATGCCCTGAGGTCCGGTTCATGCGCGACGCAACGCGGGGCGGACTGGCAACGGTCCTGGCCGAGCTGGCCGAAAACAGGCCATTCGGTGTGGAGATCCGGGAATCAGCGATCCCGGTCAACGAAAGCACTCAGGGTCTGTGCGAAGTACTCGGTTATGATCCGATGTACGTGGCGAATGAGGGTAAATTTGTTTCCGTCGTTCCATCTGCCAGTGCTGACGATGTCCTCGCTGCCCTGCAGAATGATCCTCTTGGATCACAAGCCGCCATCATTGGGGAAATCGTAAAACAACCCGCGGGTCACGTGTGGATGAAGACCACCATTGGAGGGAAAAGACTGATCGACATGCTGGCCGGGGAACAATTACCCAGGATTTGCTGAATCCTGTTGGAACGGATAGGTTGTGCTTGAGCTTAAAATCCTTCAGGATCAACGATACCCGTATTCCTCGTAGAACTTACTGATCACGTCCGCAATATTTTCAAAGGCCACAAAGTGTTTTTTACACCCGCTTCTGGAGCATATGCTCACCCTTCCCCCTATATCTAGAAGGAACTGCACCATTGGGGCATCACACAAGTCACAAATCTCTTGAGCAATGAGCTGCTTGTTACAATGGGGACAATAGAAGTGTGCAACTTCACGTTCAGGAATGACTATGTCGGATTCATGATCATAACATCCGTAGACCGAGCACAATCGGATTATACCCCGATGACTGGCGGTCTCAATGTTCAGTTTTATGCTGGGCAAATCGTGCAACGGATGCTCCTGATCCATTAATGAGTTATTGCAATTGGGACATTTGACTTTTAAAGATATGATCTTTTCCATAGTTCAAAAGATTAAATATGGCACTTCCGACTCTTTGCAGAAAATACAAATTTATGTGCAATAATTCAAATTTGTTAAAACTGAAATAATTTGGAACTAGTATAAATTAAGCCTCGTTTAGCCGTTCATTCTGATTACACAATTATTAACTTTGATCAGGAAACGCTTTAATATCCCTTACGACACATCCAGACCCATGCACGAGTTATCCATAGCTTTGAATATCATTGACATAGCGACTGAAGAGGCGCAAAAAGCCGGGAAAGGGAACATTCTGTCGCTCGAGCTTGAAGTGGGGATCTTATCCGGGGTGCTTATTGAAGCGCTTTCATTCGCATTGGAGGTTGCGGTGAAAGGAACCGTTCTGGAGAATTGCCGGATCGAACTTGCTCCGGTAGAAGCCCTGGCCCGCTGCAGTCAATGCGGTCATATCTTCGGTGTTGAAGACCTCTATACAGCCTGTCCTCGCTGTGATTCCTT
>DAOQWY010000029.1 GCA_035342335.1 Bacteroidales bacterium | reverse complement strand
ATGGGTGGCCTACTTTACTCCGAAATGAGTGGCAGGGTTTAGTCCGAAATAGTCAATTATTATAACAAGGTTCAGAAAAGAAAACTTTTAGCATCCAAACTTGAAATGGAATCAAAACTTGTTAAAGAAGATTCCATGAAGGTTCTTCACGAATTTGAGACGATCGATTATGAAAGCCAAGCAATTTGAAATCTGGTTAGCCGATCTTAATCCAACCATCGGAACAGAAACGGGGAAAGTCAGACCTGTTATAATCATTCAAACTGATCTTTTAAACAAACACCATCCTTCATCTATTATTTGCCCAATAACTACTAATATTCGCAAGGAAAGTGAAATTTTACGGGTACACTTAAAAAACGGATGTTTTGGGCTCGAAGATCCTTGTGATATTATGATTGATCAGGTTCGTGCGATTGATAAGAATAGACTGATAAAAAAAGTCAGTAATATCCCATCCGATTTGGTTAATAAAGTAAAAAGTAATCTGAAAATAATGTTTGATATTGAATGAACCACGCCCCATAACATGCCGCTGTGCCCCATGCAATATATAAAATGACCGCTTGCGCGATCTCTTTGTCCAACGCACCGGGTATAGCGGCAGCACGTTATGCGGCATTGTGAAAGAACAACAATTATGAGGAAGAATACTTTTATTTTGTAAATTTGATGAATGGAAAATGAAAAAATTGACTTAGAACTTATAGCAAATCATTGGATTTTGAGGTCAGATTCTGACTTTGATACAATGAATAATTTAATAAAATCAAAGGATTTCCATTGGGCTTTATTCATTGGACATCTTGTAATTGAGAGATTACTTAAAGCGATTGTTGTAAGAAAGACAGGTACGCATGCTCCATTGACACATGACTTAAGGAGACTCGCAAAGCTTTCAGGCCTGGCTTTTGAAGATGAACATAAAAGGTGGCTTGATACAGTATCAACTTTTAATATTAATGCAAGGTACGATGACTACAAACAAGACTTTTATAAAAAATGCACACCTGATTATTCAATAACATGGTTTACAAATATTAAGATACTTAGAGAATGGATCAAAACGAAGCTATAAATATCGCGAAAAGATATATTGATTCAATTAGTAACAAATTTCAAATTGAAAGCGCAATACTTTTTGGATCGTTTGCAAAAGGTACTAATCACCCTGACAGTGATATTGATATTGCAATTGTGTTTAAGACTGTGGATGATATTATTGATTTGCAAATTCAATTGATGCAGCTTCGCAGTGATGACGACTTATTAATAGAACCTCATCCATTCAAAATTTCTGATTTTCATATTTCAAATCCTGTTGTTGCCGAAATTAAGAAAAATGGAATTGATATACTTAACCACGCAGCATAACAGCTCCTGTGCCCAATAGCCTATGAAAGAGCAACTTGAAACAGTGTACCCCGCAGAACATTGTGCTCGTTAACAGTGACGAAGCCCGCAATTCGGCTACCGGGCATAGCGGTACAACGTTAACACCCATTTCGAAATTATTAATTTTTTTATCAACCGAATGGATTTGACTTTTTTGTACTGATATTTGTACAAGAAAGGATTAATAAGATGTTAACAACCACCATTTCCGAATTCCGTAAAGACATTAAACGGTATCTTGATACTGTGACCCGAAATTTTGAGACTTTAATTATCAATCGCGGGAAAGACACAGGCGTAGTGATTATGTCATTGGATGAGTATAATTCGCTTAAGGCAACGTATCATGAATTATCGTCCAAAATCAACGAGCAGCGTTTGGATTCAGCAATTGAAAAATTGAAAAAGGGATCATCGTTTCAAAAAGATCTGATTGAGCCATGAAATATGTTTTCGTTGATGAATCCTGGGAGGATTATATTTACTGGCAAAAAACCGATAAAAAAATTCTTGACAGAATTAATTCTTTAGTGAAGGATATTTCCCGGAATCCTTATACCGGCCTTGGAAAACCAGAGCCTTTAAAATTTAAGTATCAAGGATTTTGGTCCAAAAAAATTAATGAAGAGCACCGGTTGATATATAGGGTTGGCGATGATGAGATACAAATTGCCAAATGCAGGTTTCATTACGACTAACTTATAGGCAAAACGGGTGGTAACGATCGCGCAGCGCCCAGCCCGGGAGCAACAATTGTCAATTGTCAATTTGGTATGGCCAATTTTAAATAGGATATACCATCAAAAATCAGCAATTGACAGCTGACAATCGACAATTTTACCGGCCTGTGCCGAGGGCGCTGCGCTAGAGAGTTAGGGCGTATAACATTGATTATAGAATACATTCACTTCTGAAATTAATTTTCAGCTAACTAACAGCTAAGATATGGACGAAAAAATTCTTTGGAGTATTGGTTTTGTGCTGTTTGTGATCATATTATGTATTGTCAAACCTAATATTGGTCGCATTTTTCTTGGCATCTTCTACCTGATAATGGCCATCGGGATAAATATCGTTAATGCGATTACCGATCCACAATCTACGGTTCAAATGGGAGAAGCGTCACTTATAGGATTCTACAGAATACTATTTTCAGAAGTTGTATCAAAGGTTCCTGTTCTATTTATTCTGGCAATAGCATTATTTCAGATTACGATGGGGTTATTGATACTTAACAAGCATAAATATGTCAAATATGGACTGGTAGGCACGTCAATCTTTTTAATTCTTATCACCCCGTTTGGTCATATTCAGATACCTTGGTTAGGAATTGCTGCAATACAGTTGTATTTGTTGACAAAAGATTTCGATAAAACCTTTATTGAAATCGTAGGTTCGGTATTTCGTCGGGATAAACACAAATAATTACGCGCTATCATAAGTATGTCTTCGCAATATTATGAATGATCCATTTTGAACCATGACTGAAAAAACTGATAATTTGTTATCCATCCCCGGGATCGGTAAAAGCATTGCCCGGGACCTGCATATTCTTGGCATTCATCGCGTTCAGGATTTAATAGGCCAGGATCCGGAAGCATTGTACCATGATCTGTGTGCCGAGTATAAAAAAAGGATTGATCCCTGCGTATTGTACACATTCCGGTGTGCAGTATATTATGCTGAGAACGATAAGCACGATCCGGAATTACTGAAATGGTGGAACTGGAAAAGCCAAACCAAATAAAACAGCACATCGCTTGACGGATGAATGACTTCCAAGGCATCTGTATTGGAAGATTGACTGATATAAAGATTAACTTTGCAGCCTTGTTACTTCAGCTGTCTCAATGTCCCATCAAAGCGAATCTATAAAATCCATTCTGTTTGCCCTGCTGGCGAACCTGGGAATTGCCATCACCAAGACGGTGGCTGCGGTCATAACCGGTTCGGGAGCCATGCTGGCCGAAGCGATCCACTCTTATGCCGATTGCGGCAACCAGGGCCTGCTGTTCTGGGGACTGAAAGCTTCCAAAAAAAGACCGGATCCAGACCATCCCCTGGGATACGGAAAAGAGATCTACTTCTGGTCGTTCATCGTGGCCCTGATCCTGTTCAGCATGGGGGGGCTGTTTTCCATATACGAAGGTGTCCATAAACTCCACGTTCACGAGGGATTGAAAAATCCCATCATCGCCATCGTGGTCCTGGCCGTTAGCATGGTTTTCGAGGCTGCATCGCTTTATGGCTGCGTGACGCAAATCAATAAAATAAGAGGGAAGGTCCCGGTCTGGAAATGGATCAAGACCAGTCGCCAGAGCGAACTGGTTGTCGTTTTCGGAGAGGACAATGCAGCCCTGCTGGGCCTGGCGTTCGCCCTGGTCTCTGTCCTGCTGGCGATGGTCACCGGCAATCCGGTCTTTGACGCTGTTGGAAGCATCGGAATCGGCGCCTTGCTGATTATCATCTCATTTTTCCTGGCCGTCAAAGTTAAAAGTTTACTGATCGGGCAAAGTACGGGTGAGGAAACCCGCATAGAAATCGAAAACGTGCTGGCAGTCCGGCCTGAAATCGAGGAGATCCTCAACCTGATCACCATCCAGCTGGGCCCTCAGATCATGGTCGCAGTAAAAGCGAAAATGAAAGACGTGGGTTCCACCGGGGAGCTGATCCGCAACATCAACGCGTGTGAGTCGGCTTTGAAAAAAGAAAATGCTGCCATTCAATGGGTATTTTTTGAGCCCGACTTTGAACAATGAAAGGGAGGCTCTATTGCCTGTGAAACATAATACGTACGAAGCGTCAACAACCCAAAAATTAAAAATCACTGAATATGAACATGTTTTGTAATCAATGTCAGGAAACGGCCCATAACACAGGCTGCACCATTAACGGACTGTGCGGTAAAAAAGCTGATACTGCCAATATGCAGGACTTACTGGTGTATGCATGCCAGGGACTTGCTTTCGCCACGATCGAAGCCCGTAAAAAAGGGATCTCAACCAATGCGGAGAGCAAACATATCACCAATTGTCTTTTCACCACCATCACCAATGCCAATTTCGATGACAGGGCCATCCTGCAGGCGATCAGGAATTGCATTGGATTTCGTGATCAGCTGAAGAAAAAGGTGACCGTCAGCGGAGATCATGATTCCATACACTGGTATGCCGTCAGCGACGATGAATTCTACAAAAAAGCCGGAACGGTCGGTATCCTGACTTATGATACCGATGAAGATGTTCGTGCCTTAAAACAATACGCCCTGTACGGCCTTAAAGGAATGGCTGCCTATGTGGAGCACGCTTTCAACCTGGGATTTGAGCAGGATGACCTGTACGATTTCATGGAGCAGACCCTGGTGATGATCACCCGGCCCATGGATTTAAACAGCATGCTGGAATGGATTCTGCGCACGGGTGAGCACGGCGTAAAAGCCATGGCCCTGCTGGATAAGGCAAATACCTCTACCTATGGGAATCCCGAGATAACGAAGGTCAGCATCGGGGTGGGCAAAAATCCCGGGATCCTGGTCAGCGGCCACGACCTGAAAGACCTTGAGCAGCTGCTGATCCAGACGGAAGGTAAAGGCATTGACATCTATACACATTCCGAGATGCTGCCTTCGCACGCATACCCGTCCCTGAAAAAATACAGAAACCTGGCTGGGAATTACGGAAATGCATGGCACCGTCAGCTGGAAGAATTTGAAACCTTCAACGGCCCCATTCTTTTTACGACCAACTGCCTGGTTCCGCCCCGGAAAGCCACTACTTACAATGACCGTGTTTTCACGACCGGGGCCACAGGCATGCCGGAATGGAAACGTATTGATAAAAGACTTCCCAACGGCCACAAAGATTTTTCGGAGATCATCGAACTCGCAAAAAAATGCCCACCCCCGACCGAAATTGAAAAAGGTGAAATCACCATCGGATTTGCGCACGAGCAGGTTTTAGCCCTTGCCGGTAAGATCCTCGAAGCCATCCATTCAGGAGCGATCAAAAGGCTGGTGGTCATGTCAGGCTGCGATGCACGTCAGAAAACACGTGAATACTATACCGAATTTGCAAGACAACTTCCCGCTGATACGGTCATTCTGACTTCCGGCTGCGCAAAGTACCGTTACAACAAACTCGACCTGGGGACCATCAATGGCATTCCAAGAGTGCTGGATGCCGGTCAGTGCAATGATTCATACTCGTGGGCCTTTGTGGCCCTCAAATTAAAGGAGGTGCTGAACCTGGATGACATCAACCAGCTGCCCATCGTTTTCAACATTGCCTGGTACGAGCAGAAAGCCATCATCGTCCATCTTGCCCTGCTTTACCTGGGCATTAAAAATACGCACATCGGGCCCACACTGCCGGGCTTCCTGACGCCCAAACTGTTGAAAATCATTCAGGAAAAATTTGGAGTGCAGACGATCAAAAACGTTAAGGAGGACCTGGAACTTTTTAAATTGAATTAACGATTCCCTGAAAATAAAAAATTCCCATTCCGATGAAAAAACATCTGTCATCTGCCGACTTCCTTGTCATTGCAATTACATTCAGTCTCTTCCTCGTTGCATTATTTGTGAAAGGCTTCACGCACAACCTGCTGCTGGAGGCCGGGGTCCTGCTCGTATCCATAAAAATCATCATGATGAACTACAAAAACAAGGTGGCCATCAATTCTTTGCTGAATGAGCTGAAGGATATCAAAGGGATCCTCAGGGAAGTTAAAGACAGGAAGGACTCCTGAAGTGTGCTGGATCATACATACAGATTTATGACAATTACTCCGGATATGCCTGTCAGGTCGCAGAATCAGGTGATCAATTCTTTATGATGAAATGAACTTTCGCCAGCTGATCAAAAAATTATTTCCTTTCACAAAGCCGTATACGAACATCATCGTCTACACCCTGTTGCTGACGTTTATCGGCTCCTTTGCAGCACAGGTCAATGCGTTCATCATAAAATACACGGTTGACTCCATCAGCGACCTGATGGTGGCACAACAGCCCCTTCGTGAGGGATTCTATCTGCTGACCGTGATCAGCATCATTCTGATCTCCAAGGAAGTTGTTTACTCCCTGGTGAAGTTCGGGCAGAAGTTCTTCGGGGAAAAACTCAGGATCCTCATCAGCCGGGACCTTTCGCAAACCATTGTCGAAAAGGTCCTCACCTACCGCATGGCTTTCTATACCTCACCACAGAATGAAAGCGGCAAGCTCCAGACACGCATTGACCTTGGGGTCACCAGCCTGACCCGGCTGGTGCAGAACTTCTTCATTGACATCTTACCGCTGTTCACCACAGCCATCGTTGCCCTGGTGGTGATGTTCAGTGCCAACTTCTATGTGGGGCTGGTCGGGCTGATGATGATACCCATTTATTTTTATGTCAGCCAGTTACAGGCTAAGAAACTAAGCGGTTTCCGGAGAAGAATGCGCACCTACCGCGAAACCAGGAGCAACCTGATCATCAACCTGATCGAATCCATCAATGTCATCAAATCCTTTGTCAGGGAACCCATTGAGGCCGACAGAAACCGGAAGATCCAGTACGATATGACTGAGAACCAGATGGCCACCCGCAAAACCGGATTCCTGTTCGACAGCATTAAAAGCCTTCTGGAGCAGATCGGTGTGGTGGCCGTCATCATCCTGACTGCCTATTTTGTTTTGAACAGCCAGATGACGATCGGTGCCATCATGTTCCATATCATGCTGTTCAACAATGTTTCGGCTCCCATCCGGCAATTGCACCGCATCTACGATGAAGTAAGCGATGCAATGGTCTATTCGGAAGGATTTTTCGACATCCTGGAGTCGGATCACGAGACGGAACGAACGGGTACCTATAAGCCCTCATCCATCAACGGCCTGCTGGAAATCAAAAACGTCAGTTTTACGTATCCAAATGGTACACAAGCACTTAAAGATATCAATTTTTCAATCAAACCCAACCAGATCTCGGCCTTGGTCGGGCTGAGTGGTGCGGGTAAAAGTACCGTCATCAACCTGCTGGACAAATTCTACGAGCCATCGGAAGGAAATATCTATCTGGATGGGGTTGACCTGCAGGATTACGATACGGAGTTCCTGAGAACCCATATCGGACTTGTCCTGCAAAAGAATCATATCTTTAAGGGAACGATCACGGAAAATATCCTTTACGGCAATCCCTCCGCCTCCGAAGCGGAGGTTATTGAAGCGGCCAAAAAAGCGTCCATACACGACCAGATCATGGAGTTGCCAAAAGGATACGCTTCCGAAGCACATTTGCTTTCGGGCGGTCAGCAACAACGTATTGCCATTGCCAGGCTGTTTCTCAAGGATCCCCCCATCATTTTTCTGGATGAACCTACGGCCAACCTGGATGCCATAGCTGCCGAGCAGATCAAGATCAGCCTGGATGCCATCAAGAAGGACCGTACCGTTATCATCATTTCTCACAGCCTCCCCCAAATCATTGACGCAACCCATATTGTCGTTCTGGAAAAGGGAAAAGTCGTGGAAGACGGCGACCACGATGACCTCTATGATCTGAAGGGTGTCTATTTCTCCATTTTCAATGCGATGGCCAACAGCATGAATTTCAAAAAAATTAAAGATTCACTGGAATATTAATCCCAGGCAGCGGATCGACCAGCATTTGCAATCAGGAAAGATCAGTCCTTCTTCGGGGCGTTTTCAGGAATGCCCCCCGACAATGATGCGCATGATCTTGAGGTTGAGCACGATGAACCGCCAGGCCTGCCACAGCAAATTTTTTCGCCAGAAACGGGTTGATCTGGTGGGTACCGGCGGATAAGACTCATCATGATATGCTCTTACGACATTTTTCGACATAGTTTTCAGTAATCATCCGGTTAAATCCAAACATTTTTATTCAGGCAAGAGCCACCAGAAAGGATAGCCTTTTGCCTTGTGAAGGAACATATAATGCAGGAACAGCTTGATCCAGTGGCCGGCCAGACCCATTTCACCAACGGTATAACTGATATCCCTGCCCCACTGGGGGTATTTTTGCCAGTCAGGAACGATAGGGAAAACGGTCATGGTGGCTGCATTTCCTTTGATCATCCCAAATCCCGCTGAAACAATGCAGGCTGCACCCATTCTGCCCATGGAAGCCCTATGCTTGAATTCAGTACGTCCTGATTTGATCCAGTCAACGATATTCTGTGCCACGATTTTCCCGATGACACCCGAGGGCATGCCTGTCCTTGGAGGTGCAGGCGTTATCAGGGTGCCGCTCGGACTCTTCAATGGCTTGGATATCTGATGCGGAGGAGCAAAAGCAATACCCGTTGCAAAGATATTCGCAAAGGAAGGGGTTTGATAGGTTGATGGCCAGTCGTCAACCGACCAGTCTTCAAAATCCTTTGGTGAATAATCGGCATCCACTTTCATGAAACCATTGGAGGCAAAAAGCTGCGCGGTAATGTCCATACCCGCTTTATCGTATGCTTTCAGGCCAACGCCCGAAAAAACAGGAAGCAACATCGCAAAATCAAAGGAAATGGTCTTCATTTCCCCTTGAAGGGTTTCATAATGCACGATCCCTTCTTCAACCTTCAGAACCCCGGCCCTTTTGATCCAGTGAATGCCATATTCAACAAACAGAGATTCACAAAAAACCTTGGTTGGTGTAATATACCCTCCCCGTTTGATGAATGCACCGCACATTCCAAAGTCGCCAAGTTCATATTCGTTTGAAATCCAATTGATTTCAGCACGATCCTGCAACCCTCTCTTCCTGATCTGATAAACCACATTCAGTGCATATTCAAAGGCAGCTCCCTGGCAGGTTGCTGCCGGATGCCCTGTACCGATCAAAAAGCGAAGTTTTTCACCCCTCTCCATTCGCGCAAAACATGCTTTCAACGCTTCCCAGGTGGAAGCTGCGTGATCACAAGAACAGACAGAATGGCTGAACTTACCCGGACCAAGACCTTCTGTAGCCTCAAAGTCCAATTTGGGACCCGTAGCATTTACGAGATAATCGTATCCAATGTTTTCGGTCTTACCCCGATTCTCCTCACCGGTATACGCGATGGTGACAAAGGGGCGATCATGCCCGTTGCCACCTTCCGGGAAAATCGTGGTGGCTTTCGCCTGTCTGAAATCTATTCCCCACCGGTTATATACTTTTTTCAAGTTAAACCGAACCTGGTCCACTGTCATCTCTCCGACACCCACCCATATATTGGAGGGAATCCATTGATAATAAGCCGAAGGGCTCACCACAATGACCTGGTGCTTCCTGCCCAGCTTTTTTTTAAGAACGGCAGCGGCGGTGTGACCCGAAATACCCGCTCCCAGCACCACGACAGTTGCCATAATGAGTGTGTTAAATGATTGAAATCAGACCAGGCTCTACCTGGTGATATAAGGACAACCTGTTATGGGGCCCTACTGATTTCACTGGACAAAACTAAGAATTATTGAAAAATCCGAACCCACTGATCATTATTTTTGGTCCCATTGACATCTCCTTCATTTGAAAGCATCATTTGATAAGGACTTACCGTTTTTCTTGGCCTGGCAAATTCACAGGAGCTGAATCACTTGTATGAACCCCAAAGCAAGCCATGGACCTTAATTCCGGGGCAAGCCCCGGGGAATTTTCCCCTTTACCCCTCCCCCGTCCCCTCCCCTGCTGGCAGGATAGGGGCGCAGAGGTGGGGTACATTAAAAAAGAATATAAAAAGTGGTCGAAAATATTGAAATAAGTTGTATATTTCAGAATCAATCCTGCAAGCCTCAACTATCTTAAAATCGATCAAAATGAAGAGTGTATTTTTACTTATAGCTTTCTATCTTGGCCTTGTTCTTATGGCAAATGGCCAATGGATACCCACTTCAGGGCCCTATGGCGGAGATGTCAGGACCCTGGTATGTAACTCACAGGACCATTTGTTCGCCGGTACGAAAAACGGAGGCATCTTCCGTTCGACAGACCATGGTGAACACTGGGAGCAGATCAACAACGGCCTGACGAACACCGACGTGTGGGCGCTGGCCGCTGACCAGAACGACCGCCTGTTCGCAGCAACCCTGGGCGGAGGAGTGTTCCGGTCAACGGACGACGGCGAGAACTGGACCCTGCAGGATAACGGGTTGACGATCCCCTGGGTGATCTCGCTGGCCGTCAACTCGTCAGGGCACATCTTTGCAGGTACCGCCGGATTCGAAGAGGGAGGCGTGTTTCGGTCGACGGATAACGGGGACACCTGGACCCTGCTGACCAACGGCTTGACGCATCCCTACATTCCGGCCCTTGCCGTCAATCCCGGTGATACACTCTTTGCAGGGACCTACGGGGGCGTTTTCCGGTCAATTGACAACGGAGACACCTGGACGCACATGAGCAACGGGATGCCCATACCCGAAGTCCTGTCTCTGTGCATCAATGACAAAGGACATATCTTTGCAGGAATGGATTTCGGAGAAGGCGTGTACCGGTCGGTCAACAACGGGGAAAGCTGGACACCGGTCAACAACGGATTCAATAGCACCAACGGGGTGAACGCCATCATCATCAACGCATCCGGGAATGTGTTTGCCGGAACCTATGGCGACGGTGTGTTCCGGTCCGTCGACGACGGGGATTCATGGACACCGGCCATCAACGGACTATCCTCCATGTTCATCATTTCGTTTACGATCAATTCAGCAGGTCAGATCTTTGCCGGTGCGTACCTGGGTGGCGGTCTTTTCCGCTCGTCAGATAACGGGGATAGCTGGGTCAAAACGATCAACGGCATCTCCGCAACCGAGGTGAAGGCGCTGGCTGCCCGTTCCGACGGCCAGATCTTTGCCGGCACCTATGGAACCGGGATCTACCGCACGGCGGACATGGGTGACAGCTGGATCCAGATTAACAACGGATTGACAGGTAAATACGTCACCTCCCTGGCGTTCAATTCAAACCTGCACATCTTTGCCTCCACGGATTGGATCAACGGTGAAGGAGGTGTCTTCAGGTCGACCGATAACGGGGAGACCTGGGAGGAAATTTTCAACGGGATAACGCCTTTTGATACCCGTTCGCTGGCGATCAGCGACTTTGATTGGATCTTTGCCGGGACGTATGGAGATGGTGTTTTCCGCTCAACAGACAATGGTGATACATGGACTCAGGTCAATAACGGGCTCACCTGTACCCAGGTATGGAGCCTGGCCTGCCATTCGAATGGGGATATTTTCGTCGGAACGGCAGGCTGCGGAACCGGCGTTTACCGTTCGACGGATCACGGCGATAGCTGGACCCTGGTGAACAACGGCCTGACAACCACTGATATCACAGCTTTGGCGATCAATCCCCACTCTGGAACCCTCTATGCGGGGACATTTCCTGTGTGGGGTGAAGGCGGCGGAGTCTTTCGTTCGAATAACCATGGCGACAGTTGGTTGGAGATGAACAGCGGGCTGACCAATCTGGAGATCTCATCGCTGATCATCGATCAGTCTCCTTATGGCAATCCGTATGCCGCTACTTCGAACGGCATCTTTGAATCCTCATATTGGAGTGATACGTGGACACCGATCACTGACAACCTGACCACAACACATATTCTGTCTCTGATGACCCTACAGGATTATCTATTCACCGGAACAGCAGGCGGAGGTGTATGGAAACGGGATATATCCGTCGGGATCCCGAAAGCGAAGGATCAAGGCGCCATGACGATTTACCCTAATCCGTGCAACGATCAGATCACCGTGCAATGCCCCGTAAATAGCGAACGAAATGAAATATACCTGGATATTCTAAGCATCAATGGAAAGCAGCTGCAACGAGTTCTTTTAAAAGAAAAAGAAACAATCCTTGACCTTTCAGGCCTCGTGCCAGGCATCTATATCCTAAAATACATTTCATCAGATAATATTACATTGCAACGAATCATAAAACAATAACAATGAATGACGCGAGGTGCGAAGCACCGAGCAAATAACAGCGAAGCTTAATGACAGTGGTTTTGATGAAGGATGAAGAATGCAGGATAAAAAATGAAAAAAAATGTTGCGTTGGTTCTCTCCAGCGGCGGAGCCAGGGGCTTTGCCCACATCGGGGTGATCAATACCCTGGAGGAGGCTGGATACAGGATCACTTCCATTGCCGGGACTTCCATGGGTGCGGTGGTGGGAGGATTCTATGCCGCCGGGCAGCTCAAAGTCTTTGAAGAATGGGCCAGATCACTGAACCTGAAAGAGGTATGGCATCTCACCGATCTGGCCTTCAGCAAGAACGGGCTGGTCAAGGGCAACAGGGTCATCAGGAAACTGAAGGATATGATCCCGGACCGGAACATTGAAGACCTGCCTATCCCCTATTGCGCCGTGGCGACTGACATTGTCAAAGGAACGGAAAGGATTTTCACCTCCGGCAGCATGTACGATGCCATAAGGGCCTCCATTTCCGTCCCCACTTTCTTTCAGCCGTATAAGTTGGATGATAGCTTTTATGTGGACGGCGGATTACTGAATCCGGTACCCGTCAACCATATCCGACGGAATGAAGGTGATTTGCTGGTAATCGTGAATGTCAATGCCGTATTGCCCCTGGAAAACATCATAAAACCAGCTCCAATTCACAAACAACATCAATATTACAAGTATTTCAAGATGTTCCATAACCGGTTCGGGGAATCGGTTCCCAGGAACAAGGCAGATCACATCGGTTTGTTTGCACTGACCAATAAGAGCCTCGGACTGATGGTCCACCAGATCTCAAAATTGACCATTGAAGCCTACCCGTCTGACCTGTTGATCAGTATTTCACGGGACCTGTTCGGCGCCTATGATTTTTATAAAGCGAACGAGATCATTGAAGAAGGGGCTATGGCAGCGAAGAACGTGCTCATAAAATAATCCGGGCCATAAAGAAAGGCTTTTGCTGATTCGTGTTTAATTCTTATTTTTACATCATAGAAATGTAAGTATTATCCTATCAACGCGTTTAATTCATTTACAAGATGAAATCAATCGTTAAGTCAATCATTTTGTTATCAGCAGCAGTATTGCTGGCATCATGTTCCGATAAACTTTTAGGAACCTGGACGATCCAGAAGTATGAAACCACAACCCCCGGCGAGCAGGGTGTTACCCTGAGCAACATCGGGACGATGACCTTCGAAAAAAATGGTCACGGGATGAAGAACATCAGCTATACGATCTTCAATGAAACCAAAAATGATAAAACACCTTTCACCTGGGAGGCCTCCGAGAAATTCATCACCATCGATAGCGAGGGTTCAGAATTCGCCAAAACCTGGATCGTGATCGAGCGTAAAAAGGATTTCATCTTATTGAAATCAACCGACGGAGCCAACCAGGTTCAGATCCTGGAATTGAAGAAATAGGTCATCCCCTGTGGACAGGTCTGACCTCAATCACCGACATAAATCCAAGGGCAAGTCCTGGATCTTAACTCCGGTGCAAAATGACTTTTGACACAACCTCTACTTAAAAAGGGAATTGACCGGCAGGAGGGAACCCGGGAGGATCTTATAATTTTACGCCAAGGGTGAGGGTGATGAAAAGCCCGGGACAAACAGCTCCTTTACTGTCATAATACGCTGTGTCGAGCAAATTTTGTGCATCCAGTTCTGTGTGAAAGATGCCGAAATCCTTCCACACCTTTGCGTCGAGGGTAAAATAGTCAGGGTACTGAGCTGCGCCCACGATCTCATCGTACTGGTTCAGGTCGTTCACCCAGCGTTTGCCGGTATATTTGCCCTGCAGCGAAACATTGACGATTTTGTTGCGCCACGCAGCCATGACCACTGCCATATGGGAAGGGACATCCACCAGCGCGTTGCCGGTGATGTCGCTCTGTTCGTCGGGAAAAGTTAACTCATAGTCGGTGATGCGGGAATGCGACCAGGCGTAGTTGGCTGCCAGGGAGAGTGCCGGGATCGGGCTATAGGTCAGTTCGGCCTCAACACCGTAAATCTCAACCCCGCCAATGTTGGTCGGAACCAGGATGGGTCGCGGCCCGTACCCCATCTCGATCGAGTCGCCCGCATTCACATAGTAAATGAAATCCCGGCCCCTGGAATAGTAAACGGTAGCTGATGCATTTAGCCTTTTCAGCAGGAACAAATCGGTCCCGGCTTCCAGGTTGTCGAGGTATTCGGGTTGCAGATGGGCATTGGCTGTTTTAAATCCGCCCCGGATCCTGCCGGAGCGACATAGGTCATCCAAAACCGACGGCCGGAATCCCCTGGCATAGCTGACGTAAATGCGATCAGCGTCATTCAGACGGTACTGCAAGGCAAGCCTGGGGCTCAACGCATTCCAGGTGTCTTCCCCGATCGCATCTTCCTGATATTTCAGCATGAAGGAAGTCTCAGCCGAAGGGGTTTCAATGAAAAATGCACCATCGAAATAACGGGCGTAATCATACCGCAGCCCGGCGATGATCCTCATCCGTTCGTTCAGGAAGGAGAACTCATCCTGGACAAAAACGCCCAGGGTATTCATCTTGCCCTTGTTGTAAACAATGTCCGTCGAGGTGTAGTACTCGTCTCTGGCATCAACGCTCCCCTGTTTCAGGTTGACGCCCCCAGTCAGCTTATGCTGCCTGAGACGGTAAGCATAGGTGAGATAACCGCCTGCATCGAGCCGTTTCGAAAGAACATCGTACCAGGTATAGTCGTCCTTCAGGTACTCATTTACTTTTATATAATCTTCCTTCAGGTAAAAAAGGCTTGCATCCCAGCCCGAGTTCCCGGCTTCGCCGTGGTACTGTGCACGGATGTGCCAGGTATCGTGGTCCGTGGTGTTGCCTTCCGGCTGGTAAACCTTTTCGCCCGTTCCCTGCCGGTCGTTGAAATAAACGGCATCGATCCTGACAAGGTTGTTCTTCCCGAAATCATACCCTGCCATTGCCCCGCCGATCACCTGTTTCATAGTGGATTTCACGATATAGGGATTGGCTTTCCGATCGGCTTCCGACTGGGTGATGTAGCCATCGCTCTGCAGGTATTCGCTGTTGACGCCCCAGAAGAATCCCCTGGTAAGGGTATCGGTCGTTCGCCCTGATAGGGAAAAACGGCCTCCCATCGTATTGTAAGTGCCGTACTTCAGGCTGGCGCTGGCTGAAAAGGGCTTTGAAGGCCGCCGCGTGATGATATTGACGGTGCCCCCCATCGCATTGCCCCCCCAAAGTGATGAGCCGGGCCCCTTGACCACTTCGATCTTCTCCACCTCTCTCGCATTGATCAGATTCCAGTTCACCGAACCGCCGTCGGCCTTGTTCACGGGAGTGCCATCCAGCATGGCCAGCACCCTTCCCTGCTCCTTCCCGTCAAGGCCCCGCATGGTCACGGTTGACTTGGACGAAAAGATGCCGAAGGTCTTCCCCACGATCACCCCGGGGATGTAGTTCAGGTAGTCGTCGACCGTCTGGACGGGGACAGACTCCATTTTTCGGGCAGTCAGCAGGTTGATCCGGAGGGGAACCTCCCTGACCACGGTTTCCGTCCGGGTGGCGGAAATCACCACCTCATCCAGGTCAATGCCGGAAGGCTGTAACTGAAAATCCTTTCGGATGACCGGTTCAGAAGTCAGCTCAATATCAGCGGCAACCATGGCATACCCAACACAACTCACCTGGAGATGGACGGTCCCGGCTCCCGGCAGCTCCAGGCTGTAGTTCCCATTAGGGTCGCTGGAGGTTCCACTGCCCGCTGAAGTAATGATGTTGGCTCCGGCGACGGGTTTCTGATTGGAAGCATCCGTAACTGTTCCGGTCAGGACCGTCTGTGAAAACAGAGAAACACCCGGCAGGAGCAGGACCAGTGCCGCGACAAGGGACCTGGCATTTCGCCTCATCCCTGCCCTTGTTCTATGGCAAGATCGCAGGCTCATTGTTGTATCTTCACGGCGACCTCCAGGGAACCGCTTTCGGTTTCATCCGCCCTCAGTACTTTAATCATCCCGTATTTCCCTTGTGCGGTCTTAAATGGCACCACCTTACCGGTGTAACAGAACTTGCAATTGCCACTGACGCTCTGCGGATGATAGGCTGCCACCAGCAGGCTGTCGTTTTCAGCTTCATCAAACTGTTCAACAGTGACCAGGTCATTATCCACTGAATTATAATCATAAAGGGTTGAATTCCGCACCGGCCATCCGGAAAATTCAGGATAATACGACACGGAAGAGGTATAACCCGGACAGGTGAGCGTGGGAGAAGGATTGCCCGAAGAATAATAGAAGTACGCCACCAGGTCGATCAGCTGTTCATTCCCGGAAACATTCCCCGAAGAATAAGTGGTCCCGCCGTCCAGGTCAAGATAATGATCATACTGGCTGTTTGCCTGCATTCCGATGGTGACAGACGGGTAATGATGGATGGGGCCATATCCCGATCCCTCACCCTTCAGGATGGTCAGGGATATGGTCGCCGTATCCCTGTTCCCGTTCATGATGAAAAAATTCCAGATTTCCTCTTCGGCCGCTCCCCTCATAAAATAAAAGGTCGTATCGATCCCGCCGGATTCCACGAACATTCCCCTGTCGAGCTCAACGATTTCCTGGCCGGCGGCGATGCGTTTGATCCGGAGATCGGTGATGGGTGCGCCACCCCCGACAGCTGAAATGCCGAACCTGAGCTGGCCGCCAACGGGTATCCTGTCTCCGTCGGCCGTGTACTCTGGCCCCTGTTTGAAAACGAGGAACGGAACAGCATCCGTGCCGGTTTCGTCACTGCATCCCGTCCAGAATAACAGCAACAGGAAGCAGGTCGCAATGCCTTGAAGAGGTTTCATAGATGCGATCATGGGAGACGTTGCCAGTGTCAGAAGGTCACTTTTTAACCTTGACCTCAAAAGTCACCGACCCTGTGGAACCCTGCACCACAGCGGTGACTTTAAAGAGGCCATACGTCCCTGCTGCGGTCTTGAATGAATAGATATCGTCCACCTTCAGGTCCTTGGCTTTCCTGTAGGCATTGTCTTCAACAAATGAAGAAACGATCAGCTGGTCGGTTTCTTCCAGGGCATCGAACTGGGCCACCGTGAGGGTGGTTGCACAGAAGAAGGTGGTATTCTGTGTGGTCCAGTTTTCCGGAGCCGTTGAACCGGTGAAGATCCCGTCGACCCCTGTTCCCGGAGAAGCCACGGCAATGTTGTTGGCCGCTTTCTTGGCCTCGAAGAAGCAGAAGATGTCAATGGCGCCCTGGTGGTTGAACGCGTTGTCCATGGTGTACACCTTATTTTCGGATACTGAATAAAATCCACCGATGCCGGTGTTACCCTGTGCACCCAAATTTACTTTTTTAACTTCGGGAGTCTCCTCCTCATCATCGCAGGCCTGAAAGACAAACGTTCCGGCCAGAAGCAACATTAACAGGGAAGCAATCTTTTTCATGCAATTCTGATTTTAATAATGGATTAGCGATATGATCATTTCTACATATCGCCCGCAAAAATAAGGAAAGCAGAAATACGGAGTGACGGTCCGGCAAAATATTTTCAGGAAGCGCTTCCAATGCCGGACTTCATTTTCTGAGCTCTTCCAGCAGGATTTGGAATTTTTTACGGATCAGTTCGTCAACGTTCTCGTGAAAATGGTCGAAGGCTTCCACCAACCTTAGTCCTTCCTCCGACAGGATGGTTCTGCCACCCTCTTTTCCTCCCCTGGATTTTTGAACAATGCTGAATCCAAGCATTTGTTCGATTTTTTTCAGATCGTTCCACGTCCGGCGATACGTCATTCCAAGTGCCTGGCAGGCGGCCATCAGGGATCCGTGGGTCCTTATGGCCTTCAGGATCTGCCATTTACCGTCGCCGAGCACTCCTTTTCCATCCTCCGATTCGAGCCAGATCTTGTATTGTAAACGGATATTGTCGTATTTTTCGTTCATGGTTGAAAAATTATTGTAAGGCAAATATAAGACTTTGGGAATCTCTGTGTAATAAAGCCTGGGAAAGCAGATTCCCGCTTGTGCAGGAATCCGTTTCCAAAATGTAGCTATGTAACGATGTAACTATCGGATATGAGCCTTCCTTTCTGATATCTACCTCGCCTTCCACCTCTCCTTCTATCTCGTTAATCAGCTATGGCTATTCATTCCCGCTTCCCTACCTGGAAATGTCCTCCTTCCCCACCCTGATGACCTTTCCGTACGCTTTCATCCAATCGGTGCCGATCCTGCTTTCGTCGCCGATGATGGTGATGACGGTCGGTTTGTAAAATACTGCCGGTCATAGATACCGGTAATGTCATCAAAGCTCATCTCCTTATAGCTTTCAACCCAGCGCTTTCGGGGATCTGGTGTGCCAAAAATCTTTTTTCAACGCTAAGTCGCAAAGATGCAAAGAGTTAAGATGCTCATTATAATTACTTTGCGCCTCTGCGATTTTGTATTTATTCAGAGAAAATGCACTTATGACACACCCCCGTGAAGGGGTGGGGTAAATTAATACACCAAGGACTTTATCAACCCAACCAGCTTCATTTAACGCGTTTGCACTTCGCCTGCAGCTCGCTTTTCTCGATCAGCTCATTGATCTGCCGCACCGGATCGGAAAATGACGTCCGGAGCCCGCAGTTGCAGAGTTCAGTAAGCGGATCCCTGTCCAGGATCTTTTCATACAGCTGATCGGCGGTCGGCACTTCCTGAAGGTTGGCATATTCTTCATACGTAAGACTTAAGAAGGCCACATTGGCACCGATCCCCCTGTTATCCAGCAGGTAACCATTGCTCAGGGAATCCGGAAGCGTATAGCCAGGTCCCCTTATCAGATCCTTGGGGTGAGGGAAAGAGATGATCTGCTTTTTGTTATCTGACAACAGCACGGGGACCAGATGATAATAATCTCCCCTGGTTTTGTAAACCAGCGCCGGCGGGCCCGGAATGTACTGTGCAACCGAATCGGTTTGTCCGGCCAGCTGGGACTGTGGCGCCTTTTTGCTGGTGCAGCATCCCATCAGTCCAATGACAAGTATGATCAGTATTGTTCTCATCTGCTGACGGTTATTTTTTTAGTGATGACTCCTTCAGGAAATTGCAGATACATATAGTAAATCCCTTCGGGGATCTGATTAAAAGGCAACGTATAAAAATCCAGCCTGTCGTTCATTGACCTTGACATGACCTTCTGTCCGAAGACATTGAGAACGTCGACGCGTTCCAGATCACCTTCAAAAGCGCTCAGGTCAATGTTCACCGTTTCCCTGGCTGGATTGGGGTAAACCCTGATCAGGCCGGCCAGATCACCCTCCCCGATCCCTCCGGCTGCCACGCGGGTGATGGACATATCCAGCAGGTAGGTTCCGGTTTCACCCGCGAAATAGGGTGACACGATGAAATACATCACACCGCCCCCATTCACCTGGATATTGGCAGGCATCACATCATCGTACGCATCCGACCAGGCGGAGCCATCCAGCGAATAGGAGAAAAGAGCATCAACCGAGTACACATTGCCGTTCCCGCTGTTGTAGGAATCATGAAGCCGCGATGTGATCGTGTAATTGTATTCCGTGGGCAGGCTGATCCTGTAATAATCAAAGTCGGTCCCTATGTGAAGATTGGATCCCTGGGTATTCTGGGAGGCAATATTGATTGAAAAGGATAGAGGCAGTGCATAGGCCTGGGCAACTTCGTTGTTGTTCTCGTATGGATCGGGCTCGATGGCCTCCGCCTGAATCGTCACATAAATGGGATTCTGGTGATAGGAGGAACCGGTCAGTTCCCAGTCGTAGCCCGACCATTTATGGGTGACGGCCAAAAGGTATGTCCCGGGTTCCACGCCGATCTCATTGGTCATAAAGGTCAGATAGGGGTATGCGTAATGGTAGCCGGATGGCAGGCCTTCGTTCTCACTGATCTCGTAAATGGTCTCTACCCAGTACCCGTCGAGTCCGTAAAGGTCCACGGCATATTTGCCGGTGAAGGTGTAGGAGCTGTTATTGACGATATTCAGGTTGACCGTCGCGGACTGGCCCCGAATCAGGGTCGTGCCGGGCGACACCACCATGGCGGAATACAGTTCGATATCGTTGGGATTGACCACCTGCATTTCGATTAGATTGTAATATCCACTGCTTTCATTATCAGCAACCTGTACCCAGTTCCCGTCTGTGGGCCGATAGAAAGTTGCGAGGTAAAAGGTCCCCGGCAGCATGCTGAGCAAGCCGTCGCTGGTAAACTCCAGATCCCAATAGTAGCCTGCATCCAGGGTATATCCTTCTTTGATCTCCACGAAGTCGACAAACTCATAATCGCTGTCGAAAGCGGCCGCGCAAAAATCCCCGGTGAAGGACTGTGTATCGTAGTTTCCGATGGCGGTCGAGATCGTGAAGGCCGAGCCATAGCTGATGGAACTTTCTGATGGAAGAAGGTTCGTATAGAGTGCAAGGTCATAAAATTCAGCTCCGCCGCCTCCGCCGCCTCCACCACCGCCGTCATCCGGCGCTTCGATGCCGACGACCGCCTGGTGCCCGCTGTTGAATCCCCCGTTACCGCCACCGATGCCCGTTCCATCAGGATTCAGTGAGTTGATATGGAAATATCCGTCATATGCTCCGCCCCAGCCCCAGTTGAAATGAAAATAACCGCTGTTGTCATATCCGTCGCAGACGAATGCATGTCCTCCCCCCGACCCAAAGCCGGCATACAGGATGGGCCTGCCGGCGTCCAGTTCCCCTTTCAGAAGGTTCACCCAGCTGGTTTCACTGTAATTCGCACGCTGAACTCCCTGCAGGGTGGTCTTATAACCGAAATAGGTCTTCAGGGCATATTCTGCACAATGCTCAATGGGGCTCTGGGCCGAGATGACATACGCTCCGCTGGAGTTGGGGCTGTAATCCATCTCCACACCCACGCCGCAGTGAAACATCAGGGTCGCCACCGCATTGTTCGGGCCGCTCACCTGATTGGGCATCGCACTCCATTCATACGTGGTGCTGGCAAAATTCGCAGATATGGTCCCGTAGTTGGAGTGATTGTAGGAGTGAAACCCGGTCCCCATCTCAGGAAAATCCCAGTACTTCATGATCTGCGCCATGGCGGCGGCAACGCAGCCCGAGACCGAACTGCCCGGACAAAGGGCATTGTAATACGGAGCCTGGTTCCATTTGGTCTGCACCAGCGGATTGACGGCTGTTGTGCTCCTCAAAGCCGGAACTGCGGAACCACTGGTATACCGGTTCCACTCCCGCTGAATCGCATCTGTTGCAATAATATGATTATCAATAACATATCTGACCTGATCTTTATAACCCTGCAGCCATTTCTTCACATTGGAGGGAATATTCCCCGGATCGAAACTGCTCTCCACCGAATAGCCGAGGATGGGCGTGACGGCATCGTCGCCCGCCACGATGACGAATCCCTGCGATTCGGCGTTGAAGACGTAAAAAAGAATATGCTCCTGATGAAAACCAGTCGAGCCGACGGAAACGGATGTGGATTGAAAAACCAGTTCGAGATCCGTGGTCCCGGGAAGGGTCATCGTACTGGTGCAACTGCTGAGAAAGCTCTGCCCGGCTTTTCTGGCAGTATTCTCGTCAACGTGCGTTGCATGTGCAGAACCAAAAAAGAAAAGTATGCTGAAAAGTAAAACTGCTTTTTTCATAATGCGGGAAATGGGATGTTGATCGTTTTGTTTTTAAAGGGTGTAGCTTGTATTGAATGATCCAAAGTTAATCACTTTTTTATCTTAAACACAATACCCCTCCCCTGCAAGCAGGGGAAGGGTACGTTAAAATACCATCCCGTTAATAATCAATAGTTCGGATTCTGGACCGCGTTGGAGTTATTCCGCATCTCGCTGTCAGGGATGGGATATAGTTCATGTTTCCCTGCAACAAATCCAAACTCACCCAGCACATCTTCTGCCATCCCCCAGCGGATCAGGTCAAGGAACCTGACTCCTTCAAAGCAAAGCTCCATCTGGCGTTCTTTCACGATCGCCTGGAAAATGTCTCCCTGAAAGGGATCCAGGTTGGCCCTGTCCCGTACCAGGTTCAGGTACTGGGCCGCCTTGTCGTTGTTGCCTGCACGGTACTGCGCTTCTGCAGCCATAAGCAGCACATCGGCATACCGCAGAAGGCGCAGGTTGCTGCCATAGTTGAACCGGGCGGTGGCACCATCCAATTCGTTGGTTTCCGACGCCCAGGTGGTGTACTTGATCCGGATGTATCCGTCCCATCCCCATGCATCATCCTTCTTCCAGTTGC
The DNA here is from genome assembly GCA_035342335.1 of Bacteroidales bacterium. Classification (NCBI taxonomy): domain Bacteria; kingdom Pseudomonadati; phylum Bacteroidota; class Bacteroidia; order Bacteroidales; species Bacteroidales bacterium. The sequence goes on along the minus strand of DAOQWY010000029.1, from coordinate 13,565 downwards.
CACCCATCGACTTGAGCTCAGCCAGGGAGATGACCGAATAGGGCCGGCGGGTGACATCGCCTTCCTCGATGAACACCTGGTAAGAGCTTTCCCTGGGATAATTAAATCCCCAGCCGCCAATGATGCCGCTGGAGCCGGGAACAAACCAGTCGGCCCGGGGACCGGTCAGCTGCCAGGTTATGTTGTTTTCCATCGCACGATTTCCGCCCCACTGAAAGGTAGTCTCGACATATCCCTCCGAGCTGACATAATCTACCTCGAAAATGGATTCGATACCATATTCGGACTCCTGGAGGAACAGGGTTGCAAAGTTCTCCTGGAGATCGTACTCACCGGAGGTGATCACCTCTTCAAAGACCGCTGCTGCGTCGTTCCATTTTTCCTGGTAAAGAAGAGCTTTGCCAAGCAAGGTCTGGGCAGCGCCGCGTGACGCCCTGAACACATCTTCAGGGGCGTATTCACTTTTCAGGGGTAGCTCGGCAATGGCTTCATTCAGATCGGTCCCGATCTGCTGATAGATCGCTTCGGCAGAGGCAAAGGGCTGCCCGTATTCACTGGGAGCCAATTCAGTAAGGATCATGGGTCCCGTTCCGAACATGCTCACAATTTCAAAATAATACCATGCACGAAGGAACTTGGCTTCGGCGATGATCTGTTTCCGCAGCTCGCTTTCGGGCTGAACACGCTGGATCACTTTGTTTGCCCGGTAGATCCCGAAATAATTCGACTGCCAGGTGGCCGTGATGGTTGCGTTGCTTGATCCGTAGTTAAAGACATCCAGTTCCTGCAGCGGGGGCTGGTCGCCGGAATTTTCCCCGCCGACATTGGATTCATCCGACGGGAACGTTTTTACCAGGTAAGCACTGTTCCAGTCGCGTGCATGCATCCATTGAAGGATGTCGTAGGCTGCCATAATGGCCTTGGTGGCATCCTCATCGGTCTTGTAGAATTGGTCTTCCGTCAATTTACCGATGGGGTCAACATCCAGGAAGTCCTTCGTGCAGGAAGTGACAGCCAGGAGCATCACCAAGCTTATAAAGATTTTTTTCAGATAGTTCATGATATATGATTTTTGAATTTTGATTTTTGAGTTTTGATCTTAGTTCGCATAGAATCCGGTTGTATTCATCCTGTCAAAGTGAGAATGAAAGTCCGAACAGCAGCTTGCGTGCAGGAGGATACATTCCCCGGTCGATGCCCTGGCTGTTGTCGCGTCCTGTTCCGGCGCTGGGATCCATTCCCGGATAGCTGGTGATGGTAAAATAATCCTCCAGCGACACATAGAGCCTGAGGTCCTGGAATTTCATCTTGCCGAGCAAGCTTTTCGGAAGTGTATAGCCCAGTTGGATCTGTTTGACCCTCATATAATCCCCTTTGTAAATCAGCAGGTCACTGTTGTAAACGTATGGGCTCGACATTTCCGGGCGCGGCCTTTCGTTGGTGCTGCCCTCCCCGGTCCACCGGTCATCATACCAGAACTGGGGCCTGTTGGACGTGGACCTGTCGTAACGGTTCCACCCGAGAAGCACGTCATGACCATGGACACCCTGGAAAAAGACGTTCAGGTCAAAACCGAAATATCTCAGATTGACCATGGCGCCCCAGAGAATGTTGGGATGGGGATCGCCTATGTAGACCTGGTCCTCGGAGTTGATCAGTTTATCCCCGTTGGCGTTCACCACGATGGGATCGCCAGGTTTGGGATTGTAGCCTGAAAGACCTCCGTTGGCCTCCTTATAGGCATTGATCTGTGCCTGATTTTGGAAAATACCGTCGGTCTGGTATCCGCGGAAGTACCACACCGGCTGGTCCAGTTCAAACCATGTCACCGTCCAGCCGGTTCCCAGGCCGGCGCCTGATACACGGTCAAGCAGCGGATTCAGGTAGGTGACCTTGTTGGTCATGTAGGTGAAGTTCAGGTTTACATCGTACTGAAAATCAGACTCATAATTTCTCAGGCCCGCTTCCAGTTCAATCCCTTTGTTCAACACATCTCCCGCATTGACAAAGGGAGCATCGTTACCCACTGAGGGAGGAGGCGTGCCGGGAGTCAGCAGGTCGCGCGTTTTCTTGTTGAAGTAGTCGAATCCGAATGTCACGCGGTTATCCCACATATACATGTCGAATCCGATGTCGATCTGTTCGCTGGTCGCCCATTTCAGTTCGGGATTGGCCAGCAGGTCAGGCTCGGCACCGGTGTAATACCCTCCGCCCGGCTTTGGATACTTGATGCCCGAGGTGGTGATCAGTGCCCTGAATTGATCCGGTCCAAGGCCGGAAAGCATCCCGTTCTGACCCCATGAAGCCCTGATCTTGAAAAAATTGATAAGGTCCACGTTCCAGAAGTTCTCCCCACTGACGATCCAGCCTGCGGATACGGATGGGAAGTTGCCCCACCGTGATTCGGAACCCAGCAGGGAGGTCCCGTCGCGGCGCAGGATGAAGTTCAGCAGGTACCGGCCGCCATATTCGTACGATAACCTGCCGTAGTACGACACCAGTCTGTTAAGGTCATGGTTGCCGCTGAGCTGCCCGTCGACCACCACATCACCGTGCTCGGCAAAATCGTCGTCCTCGGCGAACATCGGTCCTGACAATGTGGTGAGATATTTATGCTGGTACTGCTGTGCCGATGTACCTGCGATGGCATTGACGTGATGCTTCTCGGCGAAGGTATTGTCGTAGGTGGCGAAATTTTCCCAGAGCCAGGTCGACCAGTTATTGTAGTTGTCCCTGACATTGGCCTGGGTGTTCATGTTCTCTGAAGAGAACCAGTAGGTGGGATACCAGGTGTGGTACAGCTGGTTGGCAACGTCGTTGCTAAGCCGTGTGGTGAATGAAAATCCTTTCCACACCTCGCCTCCAAAGGTGGCAAAGATGTTGCCCATGATCTTGTCCTCTTTGGTATATCCCTTGGAGATTTCCATCTTGGCAAGGGGGTTGGCGATCTCACCCAGGACGTTATTGGAGACCCCGTAATATTCTTCGTCCTCATTCTGCACCAGCGTATATCCCGCATCGAGTGCATCTTGTGCAAAGCCGGGAAGATCTCCCTCGAACAGGGTGGGTGTCATCGGGTCCATCATCAGGCCCGACGAGACAATTCCCCCAAATTCGTCATCTTCGCCCAGCGCGCTCCTGTCAAAATGGGAATAGGTGATGTTCGTTCCCACCTGCAGCCAGGGCTTCACCTGCTGAGCGATGTTGGTGCGCAGGGTGATGCGTTCGAAGTTGGATTTGTCGCCCCCGATGACGCCATCCTGGTTCAGGTACGATCCGGAAATGAAATAGCTTGATTTTTCGGTGGCGCTATTGAAGGCAATATGGTGCCTTTGCATGAATGCACTATTGGTGATCTCATCCATCCAGTCAGTGTTGGTGTTGTCGGCCGAAGGGTTTATTTTCACACCGGCTTCCTTCATCCACTGGGTATAGCTTATATCGTCCATGGGCTGCGTGTACCGTTCAATACTCTGCGTGCCCAGCTGCATGTTGTAGGTGATCAGTCCCGTGCCCGCGACCGTACCCGCTCTCTTACTTCCTTTCTTTGTGGTAATCAGGACCACGCCGTTGGCCGCATCGGCACCATAGATGGCAGCTGAGGCCGCATCTTTCAGGACCTCCACGGATTCAATGTCGTAGGGCTCCAGGTTGTCAATGTACCCGGTTCTGATCCCGTCGACGACATACAAGGGCTGGGCGCTTCCATTAGTACCAACCCCACGGATGACCACTTTCATCCCGGAACCGGGCGAACCCGAGCTGCTGCTGATATTTACGCCGGCGATACGACCCTGCAGGGCCTGGTTGATGGTTCCGCTCGGGATCTCGGTGATCTGTTCGCCATTGATCTTGGAAATGGCCCCCGTCACATTGGCCCGTTTCTGGGTGCCGTATCCGATCACCATGACCTCCTCCAGCTCAACCATACTTTCAATCAGCTTGATCTCAGTTACCTCCCCGGCTTTCATTGTCTTTTCAAACGAGATATAACCCATCATCGAAAAGACGAGATCCGCGGTAGGATTGGCCAGCAAAAGTGTAAATCGCCCGTTATCGTCCGTCATCGTCCCCTTGGTCGTCCCTTTTTCGATCACATTGACACCGGGCAGCGACTCATTGAACTCATTCAGCACCGTACCCGAGTACTTGTAATCCTGCTGAGCCGACGCTGTAAACCAGATGCCCAGCAGGAACATCCCCGTGATCAGCAGGAACCTGTTGATCACGGCGTCCGGTTTTAACACACTGTAAATTTTTGCTCTCATAAGCTTATGGATTAATTTAGTTTAGAATACTGTAAATGACAAGTTGGTAAAAATATAAAAAATTCATTTAATGCATCCTTTCCTATCAAAACATCCACATTTTGCCTATTCCGGGCAGCCAACGGCATCAACCGCCCGGAAGAGGGCAACCGGTCGGGCCACGGTGGCACATGGCTCGGTTCAGAAAGAGCCTCTTTCGGCAACGATGAGGCTGCGCGCCAGCCAGATGATCATCCTGGCACAAAGCGTTGGGTACCCGAAGGAATAACCATTACCGATTAAACAGATTACTTGAAGGTGTGTCAAAATACATAACTTTAAACATGAAGGTACTCAACGTGCTTCACGAAGGAACACTAAGGGATTGACAATCAGTAATATTACTTTGTGTCCCTTTGTGAAAACCTTCGTGTTCCTTTGTGGTTAAGTACTTATGACACACCCCCAAGCAGAGATGGAAGGTGAAGGAGAAATATAACAGGAAGTATGAGATGGAATTAATCCGATCCCGTCCTCCTTTCATACATCTCCTTCCGGTACTCCCAGGGCGGCTGAGGATTGGTATCCACCCAGAGGCCTCGCCGGGCCAGCTTTGCTTCCTTTTCCAGGACAGCCAGGACGCGGTCGGAGCTGTAGCGTTTAAAATGCCAGGCATACCCTGCCCTGACCATTTCCTGACAAAGCTCCCGGCCATCGTCGAGGTAGGTAAAGCCCAGGATCCTGCCTCCCTTGTCCTGGCCGGTAACCTGCAGGGTAACCTTCCTGCCGAAGCACAACTGGGAAAGATAAGTCCGGGAGGCACGATAGAATGGCATCTCCCTTTCCGGGGCGTCAATGCCCTGCATCCTGACCCGCATGGTTCCATTGCCCTCGATGAGCAGATCATACGTATCGCCGTCGATGACGGAGATCACCCTTCCGGTTATGCTGTTCCCTGCCCCCGGCACCACGCTCTTCTCAACACACGATCCGGCCAGTAAAACAGCCAGAATACAAACAATTCCCTTTACTTTCATCCCAACTGTATCCATTTTACCAGTTCATCAGATCAATTATTACCTTATCCCACACATCCTAAATTCTTCATCCTTCATTCTTCATCCTTCATTCTTCATCCTTCATTCTTCATCTCCAGGCGCTCATACACTCTGTTGAGCACATCATTGTTCTCCGACAGCACGAACAACCTGTCGTTGCCCTGCAACTTTGTGGAACCTGAAGGAGTAATGTATTTATTATCCCTGACAATGAACGAGATCAGCGCCGCTTTGGGGAATCCAAGTTCCACGACTTTTTTACCAACCACGGGACTGCTTTCGTTGATCACGATTTCGGTGAGGGCCGATTTTATGCTGTCGAACAGTTCCATATCGGCCTGCGTCCGGTGTTTGAGCTTGACCGGCAGAGTCAGGTGGAGCCACTTCGCTACCACGGGCAGAGTGGTGCCCTGGATCAGGACGGAGGTGAGCGATATGAAAAAGACAATGTTAAAGATCATATTCGCCTTTTCGGCACCTGCCAGCAGCGGATAGGTTGCAAAAACGATCGGTACGGCCCCGCGGAGGCCTACCCACGCGATGAACCGTCTGTTACGGTGCGGGACTTTGAAAGGAAGAAGGGTGAAGAGCACACTGAATGGCCGGGCAACCAGGATCAGGAACAATGAAATGAGCAATCCGATGCCGATGACAGGGATGATCTGGCTCGGAAAAACAAGCAATCCCAAGGTCAGGAACAAAATGATCTGCATCAGCCAGGCAAAGCTGTCGAACGACTTCAGGATCTTTTTCTTGTGAATCAACTCGTGGGCTCCCAGGTAAACAGCCGACAGGTAAACAGCCAGGAAACCATTGCCCCCTATGAAATTGGTGGCTGAGAAGGTAAAAAACATGATCGCAATGACCAGTACGATGTAGAGACCTTCATAATCGAGTTTGATCCTGTTGATCAGGATGGCGCCAAGCTTTCCGAATATCAATCCCAGTAAGCCACCCACGATCAGCTGCATGAAGAACATCAGGATGATGCTGCCTGTACTGGCATCCTGGCTGACCACCAGGGCGGTGAACATGATCGTCAGGATATAAGCCATTGGATCGTTGCTTCCGCTTTCCAGTTCCAGCAAAGGACGAAGGGTCCCTTTCAGGGCAAGGTTCTTTGAACGAAGAATGGAGAATACAGCTGCAGAATCTGTGGATGATACTATGGATCCGAGCAACAGGCCCTCATAGATTGTGAAATCGGTGATTGCCCAGACGAAGAGACCCACAAAAATCGCGGTAAGCAATACCCCGACCGTTGACAGGGTTATGCCCTGCCAGAGGATGGGCCGGATGGAATGCCAGTCGGTATCCAATCCACCTGAAAACAGAATGAAATTAAGTGCGACGATCCCGATGAATTGTGCTGTTTTGGGATTGTTGAAATACACGCCGCCGATCCCCTCTGATCCGGCCAGCATGCCGATGGCCAAAAAGAAAATCAGTACCGGGACACCCACCTTGAAGGAGGTTTTCCCCGCCAGCAGTGAGATAAACAGGAGGATCGATCCGATGAGCAGTATGTTCTCCGTGGTGAGGGTCATGATCCATCGGCGTTCAAACGCACATCCAAAGCTAAGAAAAAAAATAAATCGGGTGCTTGATAAACTACAAATGGCGAACAGCGAAAGGCGAACAGCGAGCGGCAAAAAAAAATCAACCCGCAGACATGAAGACCTGTAACCTGCAGACTACCGTCAGAACGATCCGGCAACAAATCCCAGATTGAATCCCAGGTACGACTGTGGTTTTGTTTCTCCTGCCTTTGATGACCAGGTGAAACGGCTGTTGAAGGTCAGTCCGAAATGGTTGCTCAGCCAGTAGATGACTCCGGCCTCGGGGGAGAGCGTCAGATGATAGTTCTTATCCACAAGCGAGTAGATGCCAAAGTCGGTCACACTGCTGATGAGCGACGTTCCAGCGCCCAGGGCGGCATATGCTTCCAGGTCAGATTTTTCATAAAAGTAGTATCTGACCGTGCCCAGGAACGGATAGACTGTCGTATACTTCCAGACTTTACACCAGATGTTCAACTCCCCGGGCAGACCATCTTCGGGGCCATAGAGATCATAGTCCAGTTCCTCGTAGAATCCATTCCAGGCGAAGCTGAAACCAACGGAAAAATCCTTGAGGACCCTGCCGCCAGCTTCCACACCAAAGCCCCGCACACTGGTCTTCGGTATGAAATCCCTGGTGTTTCCAAGTGGGATCGCGGTGTTGTAGGTAAGGGAAAAGTAACTCTGTCCGGATACCCCGCCGGCTAAGAATAAAAAAATGAAAATGAGCCTAAGGCTTGAACAACGCATTACGTTAATTTAGCAAACTCCATTTCAATGGTGCAGATAAGGTGATTGTCCGAATGCCTGGTCCAGGTCCCTTGCAATCCGTTGATCAACGCTCTGACCGGTTTCCTTGAGCAGTCCGTTGAAGGTGGCCAGCCAGACCACCGGGATCTTTGTCTCTTCCCAGACCTTGGAATTCAGCATATGAACGATCACCGTACCGGTGGTGTAGCCCTTGTAAATTTTTGAGCCCCATGGGCACCAGGGATTTGCACCATTCTCCCAAACGGGCCACCAGGGATAATAGTTCCAGTAACCCCACCAGTCAATTCCTTCATTTAAGACATAGGAAGTGGCAATGACGGATATCGTAACGTAGCAATCAGGAAGTTCATTGACTGTATTGATCATCCGTTTATATCCAAGAGCCCTGAGCCGGTCGGGGATTCCTTTTAAGATCAGCTTATTCGATTCAGTGTTGATTGCCTGGGTGTAGTCCGGATGATTCGGATCGGTGATGAGCATGATCGTGTCCGGCATGATGAAGGTCCGAATGGAAGAGAAGTCAAAATTCACATCGTACTCGGTAGCCACCACTTCGAGTCCGGCTGTCTCTTCCGATTCTCCAGGATAACAGCCCGTGAAGAGGATCAAAGGGAACAGTGAGACCCGGAAAATGATGTTGACAAGTTTGATCCGGGCTGGCATGATTCGGTCCTGTATTAAAAAAAATAACGGATAACCGCATGCAAAAGTACAGAAATTATTTGTTTGGTTTGTCAGGGCAAATGAAACTGACCTGAGCCGGGCCCGCTGTGGTGCCGGAGCCGATTTCATCAATAAGGTCCGATCAGAACGGCTACGATGGCGTATTTCAGGATTCCATCGATGGTGGCCAGGCAGTCGGAATAGCCGGTGGAGTTGCCCTGATATACTTTTTGCCCGTCGATGGTCAGCAGACAGTCCGAATAGGCTGTAGAGTTCCCCTCATATACCTTTCCCTGTTTCAGTGTGTACAGGCAGTCGGAATAGCCCGTGGAATTTTCACGGTAAATCTTTTCTCCCTTGATGGTATACAGGCAGTCGGAATAGCCCGTTGAATTTCCCTGGTAGACCTTATTTCCCTTGATGGTGTACAGGCAGTCGGAATAACCGGTCGAGTTTCCGCTGTAGATTTTATCCCCGGTGATGGTGAACAGGCAGTCGGAATAACCGGTGGAGTTGCCCCTGTAGACTTTTGTCTGGGCATCAGCCGTCCCGAAGGCCGTTAAGGCAAGGGCTGCCAGGAGAAGTGCTTTCATTTTCTGATGTTTTTGATATGTTTTCTGAAGAGATCAAGACTACAGGCGCATCAAAATCAATGCCTAAAAATCCGGGTGGGTGAGGTGATTTTAATTTCTGAAATATTTCTTATTTCATATTTCCTCTGGCATATCTCCCTCTCCTTCCACCTCTACTTCTACTTCGTCAATCGTTAATGGTTATTCGAAAGAAACTTCACCCAATGCAGATACACTGCACCGGTTCCTGTTAATTTTGCATTAAACTATTTTAATAGAGAAAACGTATAACATGAAAATACTTCATACCTCCGACTGGCACCTGGGGAAGAAACTCGAAGGATTTTCCAGGCTGGAAGAACAGGAGACCGCACTCAGTGAGATCTGCGAAATTGCGGATCACGAAAACGTTGATGCAGTCATTGTGGCCGGGGACCTGTTCGATACATTTAATCCTCCCTCTGACGCGGTGGAGGTATTTTACAGATACCTTAAGAAGCTGGCCAATAACGGGAACCGGGCTGTTGTTGCCATTGCGGGTAACCACGACTCACCTGAGCGCATCGAGGCCCCCGATCCGCTGGCCAGGGAGTGCGGGATCATCTTTTCAGGATTTCCTGGCAACGAGATCGCTCCCTTCAGGCTGGAAACCGGACTTGAGCTCTCCCGGAGCGCACCCGGGTTCCTCGAGATGTCGATTCCCGGTACCGGCTGCCCGTTACGGATCATTACGGTCCCTTATGCCAACGAGATCAGGCTAAGGACATACCTTGGAACCGAAGAGCCGGATGCTGAACTTCGTATGCTGCTGGAGTACCAGTGGGCTAAAACCGCGGAAACGTTTTGTGACAGCAAAGGAGTGAATGTTCTTGCCGCACACCTGCTGTTCGCACGGGATGACCAGTCAATCCCCGAGGAACCGGAAGAGGAACGGAGGATCAACTATATTGGCGGCGCACCGGCCATTTTCACCGGGAACCTGCCTTCAGGGATCCACTATGTGGCATCCGGTCACCTGCACCGATTTCAGCTGATCACTTCAAGACCCTGTCCGGTGGTCTATTCGGGAAGCCCGCTGGCATACAGTTTCAATGAAGCGGATCAGGACAAGCACGTGGTGATCGTTGAGGCGGAGCCCGGACAAATGGCGACCTACCGGAAGCACCTTTTGAAATCGGGACTGCGGCTTATCCGGAAGCGTTTTGAGGACATGGACGAGGCCGTTGAATGGCTGACACAAAACCAGGATGTCTACCTGGAGCTCACCATCGTATCCGACCAGTACCTTTCAGCCATTGACCGGAAAAGGCTGCAGGATGCTCACCCGCATATCGTGACGATCATCCCCGAATCAAGAAATGCAATTGCCGGGGATGACGGAAACAAGGGCGTGGCCATTGATCTGACAAAAAAAATGGAAGAGCTTTTCATCGATTATTTCAAATATAAGAAAAGGCAGGAACCGGGTGAAAACATACTCGACCTGTTCCGTGAGATCACATCGGGAAAGGAGGAAGAATGATACCGTTAAAACTGACCATCGAAGGATTGTACTCCTACCGCACAAGGCAGACCATTGACTTCACCAACCTCACCCAGTCAGGCCTTTTCGGCATCTTTGGCGGGGTGGGGAGCGGCAAATCTTCCATCCTGGAAGCCATTTCCTTCGCCCTGTACAATGAATCGCAGCGCCTGAACACACGGGGGGATGACCGGAACTACAACATGATGAACCTGAAATCTGACAGGCTGTTCATCGATTTTGAGTTCAAATCAGGAAAAGATAACATTTACAGGTTTGTTGCCGAGGGTAAAAGGAACAGCAAAAAGTTTGAAGATGTCAAAGCCTTTGACAGGAAAGCATATCATCTTGACAATGATGAATGGATCCCCATTGATCCTGACAGCATTGAAACGATCACGGGCCTGAATTATGAGAACTTCCACCGCACCATCATCATTCCGCAGGGTAAATTCGCGGAATTCATTGGATTGAGCGCCTCGGAAAGAACCATAATGCTGATGGAGCTGTTCAATCTGTCGAAATATGACCTGTATGACAAGATATCCAGACTGGAAGGAAGGAACAACACAGAGATCACAAGAATCTCAAGCACAATGGAAGGAATTGGAGAGGTGTCGCCCGATCAAATCAGGATATTATCCGCCAAAGAAAAAGATCTCCACCAGCAGATCGGAAAACTGATCAAGGATACCGGAGAGAACGAACTTGCTGAGCAACGTCTGGAAAATGTCAGGACCCTTTCGATAGACATTGCTTCCAGAAAAGCAAGACTTGATGAGCTGAAAGGATCGGAAACTGAGATTGTGGGACTTGAAAAAGAGATCAAAGAGTATGAGCGGATCCATCGGAACTTCCGTGCCGATATGACCAGGTTGAATGAGACGGAACGTAATTTATACAACACCAACAAAAAGCTGAAGGCTGCTGAAGGGCAGCTCAGGGAAAACCAGCATGAGCTGGCCCTTATCCTTCCTGTTCATAAGGAATTAAAAAGATCATATGACAAGAGGGACCAGCTGATCCGTGAATCAGAGGAACTTAAAAAGCTTGCAGAGATAAGAAAACTTGAGACCGGATCTAGCAAACTGATGGAGAAAGCGTTAGCGATCAGGGCAACTTTAAAGAAAGCAGAAGAATTGATCTCCTCAAGCCGGGAAAAGCATGCTGCTAAAAGCAGAGAACTTGATCAGTTAATGGAAATCAGACCAGACATCAAGATGCTGGCAGATATCAAGGACTGGTTCAGGGAGAACAAGCGGATCAGCAGGGATATCAACGAACGTCAAACCAGGTACGTCACCAATGATTCGGCGATGACTGAAAATCGTGAAAGGATCATTACTGAGCTCAATGATTCAGGTCTTTTCAGATCCATCCCTGACGATACCTCGTTAATTAGCCTCCGCTCAATGGTGGAAGAGGGTGTACTGGCTATTGAAAACTCGTTGGAGGAGATCATTCAGCAACGAACAGAACTGGAAGTCAGGCAGGGGCTGGAGCAATACGCTTCTGCACTGGAAGAAGGCAAGCCCTGCCCCTTGTGCGGTTCCACGGTCCACCCCCGTCTGCTTGATCCTACCGATGTGGATTCCAGACTTGAGAACCTGAAGGCCGGAATTAATACTTTAAATGATCAATTAAAGGCACACCGGCAGCTGGAGAAAGGAGTTATCAATGGTCAAAGCACCGAAGACGGGCTTATCCGGCAGAATGAATCCATTCACAGCGAGCTGCTTTTTTTGATCTCTGAACAGAATGCGCATTTAAAGAAATTTAAGTGGATGGGTTATACTCCGGAGGATGAAAACCGGATTGCTGAGGAGGACTTGCGTTATGTTAAGATACAGGAATCCATTTCACGAATTGAAAAGGAGATGAAAGCCATTGCAAAGGCTGTCGAAGACAACAGAGATACTCGTGAAGGATTGAACAGGGAGGCAGGCCAGGTCAACGAACGACTGACTGCGACAAAGAGCCGCATTGAACTGTTGACAGGGCAGATAATCATTATAAATATGAAAGAATTGGAAAACCAGACGGCGGAACAATTGGAGGAGAAAGCAGCAGAACGAAAAATGGAGCATGCCGAACTGGTAAGAAAATTTTCAGAAAAAGAAAAGGAAAGGGATGACCTTCAGTCTGCTGTCACCGCCCTCACCGGGGAGGTCAGTGCCCTGCAGAAGGCAGGTGGAGAGCTTATGGAAAGACTTGAATTGATTCGCCGGAATTTAATGGCTAAGCTTGAAGCACAAGGCAGGCTGGAGCTTTCGTATGTTCAGAGTGTACTCGAAAAGGACATGGATGTTGATGCGATCCGTACGACGATCGAAAAATACAGGCAGGAAGTGGGATCCATCTGTAAATACCTGGCAGAAAAAGAGAAGGAGCTGGGTGGCAGGGTATATGATGAAAAGGCTCATCATCAGTTGAAGCAAGCAATCGTTCAGCAGAAAGAAAGAGCCGTGGCTGTGAACCGTGAGATCGGCGAACTGCAGCAGGAGATCACTACACTGATGAACAATGCTGTACGTTATGAAGCCTTAAGAGGGGAACTGGAAAAGGCAAAGATCAGGGGAAAGGACATTGGTGAGCTGAAGGCTTTGTTCAGGGGCAGCGGTTTTGTGAATTACGTTTCCACCATTTATCTTCAGGATTTGTGCAGGGCAGCGAACGAGCGGTTCTACCGGCTCACGAGGCAGCAGCTGGGCCTGGAGCTGGCCTCTGACAATACGTTCCTGGTGCGGGATTACATGAATGAAGGGCGCGTGCGGAGCGCCAAATCGCTTTCCGGAGGGCAGACCTTTCAGGCTTCACTTTCCATGGCTCTGGCGCTGGCTGACAGCATCCACAGGTTAGCCGGATCCGGGGAGAACTTCTTCTTCCTGGACGAAGGCTTCGGTTCGCTGGACAAGGAAACGCTGGACGTAGCCTTCGACACGTTGAAATCGCTGCGCAGGGAGAACCGGATCGTGGGTGTGATCTCGCACGTGGAGGAGATGCAGACCGAGATCGAGACCTACCTGAAGGTAACCAATGATGAGGAGTACGGGAGCATTGTAAAGACAAGCTGGGAAGGAGTGTAAAAACGCTTATGCATCTCCATACCGGTGTTGATGAGGCTGTTCAGAAAAGTGTGTCAAAGATACGAGTTAGAAACATTAATAACTTTG
>DAOQWY010000028.1 GCA_035342335.1 Bacteroidales bacterium | reverse complement strand
ATGGTTTCCAGCATGATCATGCCAAAGATCCTTCTGCGGTTCATCCCGATCGCCATAAGCATCCCCAGCTCCTTGGTCCGCTCAAGAATGGTCATCAGCATGGTGTTGATGATACCGAATGCCAGTGCCAGCATGATGATGCCAAGGAAAATGAAATAGTAAATGATCATGAAATCATTCATCATGGCCGCATCCGGAGCCAGCTCTTTCCAGGTTCTGACGGTATTTTCGCCGGAAATGTGACTCAGTTTTTCCTTCATGACCTCCGCCTGATCCATGTTGTCGAGTAAAACTGCAATTTCGTGGGTAAGAAGATCATCACCCCCATAAAGCTTTGCCAGTTCACCTGCATTGACAAAAACTGCGGTTTGGTCAAACCCTGTATTCGTTGTTTTATAGATACCGCAAACCCTGAAAATACCCTGGATCGGATTACCTTCCCTATCCGATATTGAAATCTGGATTTTATTCCTGATCCTGTAATCCAGCGCCTTTTCAGTGATCAGCGGCCCGTACCTGTCCAGCTCCTTCTTGCTGAATTCTTTCTTCAGGACTTCACGGAAGTCCTTGGGCGACCTGAACCGCTTATCCTTGAGGGTTTCAAGCTTTGCAAGGACCGTGGCCGGAACTTTTTTTACCGCCAGCTCCCGGATGATGCTGTCACTGATCAGGTATTGCTTCAGTTTCAGGATTTCGGCCGTTTTATCACTGATCAGGATGTCGCCGGGATTTTGAGCAGTCAGGTATCTTCCGCCATCCGTTACGATTTTCTTGTAGATGTTGGTGATGCTCTTTTCTTTTTCCGGATCAATTCCATAGATCAGCACGCCCGTATTTGCCCAGGGTGTATTGGCCATTGCAATTATTTTGGTCCTTTTAACCCAGGCGGAAAGTCCTGGCAGGGAATCGATGCTTTGGGCGGTCTCGTCAGGATTTCTTACGGTAAGATTGATCTCCTCGTTTTTGACGTATTCCTTGTTATGGATCTGGATATGGGATACTTCATTATATATTGCACTGTCAAGGCGCTCCCTGAACCAGCCTTCCATGATCCCCACAAGCAGCACTCCGGCAATGATGCCAAGGGTTACGGCAAAGATCACCACCAGGCTTCTTTTTTTATTGCGCCATATGTTCTTCCATGCGACCGACCAGATCATAGCATTATATTTTTAACCTTTGAGCGCCTCTGTTTCCTTCAGCCTCCCAATTTGTCGCAAAGGGTAGATCGTTGCCAGTGCCACCATGAACAGCACAACCACAGCCTGCCAGTAGAAATAGGAACCAATCGGCGCGGTGGGCATAATGGCTTCCCATCCCCAATCCTCCATCATGCTGGCCAGTTCCCCTTTCAGAACAATGGGATGATAACAGAAATACGTGATCAGCGGTACACTGGCCAGTAATCCGCCGACCAGACCAATGGTGCCAAGCAGGATCATTTCAATGGTGAAAACCCTTTTCAGTTTCGTTTTCTGCATCCCGATGGCCACAAGTACGCCGAATTCCCTTTTTCTCTCGGAAACCATCATCAGGACCGTGCCGAATATACCGAAGAAGATGATAAAGTAAAGAACTCCCAGCATGGCGATCCCTGACTGACTGTCACCCTTGATTTGCTGGTACATGATTGGATTAAGCTCGTACCAGGTTTTGGCTGTTGTGTTTTTATCGTGCAGGAGTGCGTTTATCCCTGATTTTGCTGCTCGGATCGTCCGGCTTGATTTATCGGTAAGGTTAACGACAAGTGAGGTTATTTTACCATCTGCATCAAAGAATGTTTGAGCTGCAGGTATCGTCATAATGATCAATTTATTGTCTATTTCGGGAGAAGGCATTTTGATGATTCCCCTTACCGGGAATATCCCGTTTGCTGAGGCTCCGTGATAGCCCTGGCCCATCAGAATCACCGAATCTCCCGCGGCGACTTTCAGATAGCCCGCCAGCCGGTCGGACACAAGAATCCCTTCGTCATCGCCTGCCAGATATCCGTTGGATATTTCAGCGCATTGAAGTATCTTGGGCATATGAAGTTCATTGTCTTCAGCGGAAAGAGCCAGTTCACGCTCAAGCCTGAGCGGGGACGAATAAGCCCTGCCAAGGTTTTTTTTCACCTTTTCAAGAACATCATCCGGCAGCGCACTTCCATCCTTTAGTTGTTGCACTGCATTATCAGTGATCCTGTATTTTACCAGTTTGCCTTCAGGATCTGAAAAGTTTTTTTCCTTTACAGGATCAATCGCTATGACAGCCACTCCTTTTGTCTGGGTTCCGCTGGAGGCCAGCGTAAAGGATTCGAGGTGGGGCGCAACGGAAACGACATTTTTAACCTTCAGGATTTCAGCCACTGTCGCATCATTCTGATCGAAGGAGTAATCAATTAAGGGATTATCCTGGTATTTTTCATGTTGTACCTGAAGATAACCCGTGAACGATTCAATAAAATTGTTGATCATGTGATCATAGGCTCCGAGCTGATACGATCGCATGATCACTGCAAAGAAAACGGCAAAGAAAACAGATGCGGAGGTGATGATGGTGCGGCGTCTGTTCCTCCAGAGGTTTCTCCACGCTATTTTGAATTCCTGATTCATCCCATTTTACTGATTTTAACGAACCGTTTTCATATTCTGCTGTGAGAAGAATTCCTCCCCGATCTTAATGTTGAACTGTGTATCCATCATTTCAAGACGGGTTTCGTGCCCTTCTTTTTCAGCGTCCATCGGGATCATGACCATTTTTGAAGGAAGCATCCGATCGCCCATCAGCTTTATTTCGCCGGATGTCATATAATTTGCCAGGATGCCGTCCTCGTCATAATATTCCGCTCTCAGCTCGTAATATTCGGTTTTGGAGATCCAGACCAGGATTTTACCCCAGACGACTGCTGCTTCCGGATTAGGAATCAATTCGATGATATGGCATGCATACCCGTTGATGACTTCATTACCGATGATGTGATGCTGGTAGTCGTCGACCATGGAGTTCATCTTCACCAGGTCATCGTTGGTGAAATCGGACCCCATCCAGGATTGTCCCATCATCGAAGGGGGTATTTTGATCATGCGGTTGATGGAAGGCATCCAGTTCCACATGTCGTTGTAACGTTTCAAAAATACCTGGCCGGCATCCTTGGCGGGTGAGGTGATGTAGATCAGGGAGAAATCGGTACCCAGCGACCAGGCTTTCATGGTCACTTCCCGTGACCACCCGGGCCTGACGATCGTCATTGTCATGGTTCCTTTGCTGGATAATCCGTTGACCTTGTCCTGGGCGCGTTTGACAATCTCCGTGGCATCGGGGTTCTGGGATTTTCCTTCTTGAAAAGAAATCAGGAAGAATGCAAGGAGACATATGGTGACAAAGAGATTAGTGCTCATGATTTTTCTGATTGATATGACAGAATTTTTCAATGATCAACTGTTTTATTTTTTTCGATGGGGAAGTGATCCGGATCGATGTTACGGTGAAAGGCGATCCCATCGAGGACTGCTGCGAAGAAGATGGCTTCGGAAACCGGTTATTACGCTGCGCTGTGATTGGTGGTCATTAGCTCGGCCCTTCGGGCCTCGCGTTATAAATGGTTATTCATGGTCATTTGCTCGGCGCTGCGTGCCTCGCGCCATTCGTGGTCATATGTTGTACTGCTGGCTGCTGATCCTTCGTCACTATGCTCCTCGGGACATGCTGCTGACTGCTGATCCCGGCTTTCGTCGGAACGTCGCTTCGCTCCGCTGCCGATCAGACTCAGAGTCCCAGGATCTGATAACTGAACTTCCTTGGATTAATGCACATCACCGGGATCTGGGAGCTGTTGAAGATCATTTCTTCATCGTAGGTCCCCAGCAGGAACTTTGTGAAATTGGCATCGGGATTGGTCATGATCATGATCAGATCCGCATCGATGGAAGTGGCATAATCAATGACAGCACCCGAGAATCCTGAGCTTTTCCCGGGGATCATATACGTATGCCTGACCTTGTTCTTTTTGAAGTACCCATCCATCAGCTTGGCAGCCTCGATGACACTTTCATCGGTGGTGCTGGTCTGGAAGATATGGATCGTTGCTCCGAATTGCCGTGCGATGAACACCGCCCATTTTGTTTTTTCCCATGGCCCGGCATCGCTTGTGACCGGCAGGACGATATTTTTAAATCCTTTCCTGGGTGGTCGTTTCTGGACGACGATCACGGGCACCGGTGAACTGGCGATCACCTTGAGTGCAAAGCTTCCTGTGAGTTTTTGCATGCCGACTTTTCCATGGGTGCCGAGATAAATCAGGTTAGCCCCGATATCGGCGGCCACTTCGCTTATGGTGGTGAAGATGCTGCCTTCCAGTGCCTTGATTTCCACTTCAAGCTTGTATTTCGACCGGATTTCAGTAGCTCTTTTTTCAAGTTTTTCCGTGATGGCACCAATCCCCAGGTTCACTTTGTTTAAATAGGCCATGGTGTCCTTATTGATCACGTGAAGTAGGGCTAACCTGTACTTCAGGACTTTAGCAGTTTCAGCGGCCTGGCTGATCGCGTTATCGCAGATCTCCGAGAAATCCGTCGGGACCAGAATGATGTTGTTCATCTCGTTTTTCATGGGAAAGTGTTTTTGCTTTGAATAGGACATCAAAAATAAAAAAAAAGTCAGACAATGTTGGTTCCGACATTTATTTTATTTGATAACAGTAATTTCACTGTGCTGATCAAGTTTCGCAAATCCCAAAGCCCAAAGCCCAAATTCCAAACTGACTGTTGGGTCCTGGAATTTGGGATTTGCCTGGAATTTAGTGCTTGGAATTTAGGATTTACGATTTCAGTGCCCTGAAATCGCTCCCCGTCGGATTCTGGAATACCTGCAGGTCGAACAGGGGTACGGCTGCCAGGACATGATCAAAAATGTCGGATTGAATATTCTCGTAGGGTACCCATTCCTGGATCCGGCTGAAGGCATAGATTTCGATGGGAAGCCCGGTATCGGTGGGCTGGAGCTGGCGGACCATCATGGTCATCTCAGTGTCGATCTGATCATTGTTCCTGAGATAGCCCAGAAGATATGCCCTGAACACGCCGATGTTCGTTTGCCTGCGGCCATTGAGCAGTGCAGAAGGATCTACTCCAAACTGGCGGTTATATTCCTGGATTTCCCTTTCAGTTTCATCAACATAGTGGGCCACGTTCTGGAATTTTCTGAATCGCCCGAGCATTTCCGGAGTGCAGAATTTGATGCTTTGAATGTCAATATAAACCGATCGCTTGATTCGCCTGACGCCTGAATCTTCCATACCGCGCCAGTTCTGGAACGAATCGGAGACTAACGAATATGTGGGCACGGTGACGATGGTTTTGTCGAAGTTCTGGATTTTCACAGTGGTAAGCGAAATATCCTGCACGGTTCCATCAGCTCCGTATTTGCTCATGGTGATCCAGTCGCCCTTATGAAGCATATCGTTGGCAGCCAGCTGGATGCCTCCGACAAAGCCCAGGATGGGATCCTTGAAGATCAGCATCAGTACGGCAGATATCGCTCCCATTCCCGCCAGCAGGGCAATGGGAGATTTCCCGATCAGGATGGAGAAGATCAGGATACCTATGATGATATAAATGACCATTTTGGCAACCTGGAGGTACCCCTTGATGGGCCGTGACTTTGCCATTTCATAATCCTGATAGATCCTGTCGGCCGAATTCAAAAAGGAATTGAAGATGAGGCTCGTGACGACCAGCATATAGATTTCCACCCCCCGGATCAGGACCAGGGACAGCCTTGAATATTCAGTCAGAGCCAGCGGGATCAGTTGCAGGACAATGTAGGCAGGGATCAGGTACGAGAGCCGGTTGAAGAATTTTTTCCGGAAAAGGATGTCATCCCATTTGGTGGGTGTCTTTTTCGTGATGCGGTGAAAGATAACAATAAGGATCTTCTTTATGATAAAAAAGGCAATGGTGGCAAACAAAAGGATAACCAGAACCTCAATCACTTCCTTGAGCAGATTGGCGTTGTATTCGGTCAATCCTTTTCCAAGAAGCCATTCTTTGACGATCACGTCGAATTTGTCGGCTAATAAGGCAGAACTTTCATTCATGGGATAAATTTTATTTCAGGGAACGATCACATCGAGTGACAGGGGGTTTACCACAATTTCCAGCTCGTCGCCCAGAGGCTCTATTTCACCGTCAACGTTGACCAGACCCTCGTTGTTCCCCTTCAAAATTGCGTGTTTTCCTCTGATGATCTGGACGTATCTCGACCTGTCAATTTGTTTCAGGAACAGCAAGTTGACCACAAGGGCTACTTTTGCCATGGGTACCTTACGTACCACGCACACTTCCATCCATCCATCGTCCACCTCGGCGCGGGGAGCAATATAGGCGTTGTACCCGAACTGACTGGAATTGGCGAAACTAATGAAAAGGGCTTTTTCCCTGTGTTTGACACCGTCGATCCAGAGCGTATATTTCCGGGGTTTATAAAGCGGGTATTCGCTGAGGATGATCCTGAAATACGCCTGAAAGCCTCGGTGTGCGTCCAATTGGAACTTCTGTGCCACAACAGTGTCAAATCCTACTCCGGCAATGCTGACGCAGGTTTTCCCGTTAACCTGAAGGGTATCGATCGTTTTGACCCTGAAGGCATTGATCACCTCAAATGCCTTGTTGATCCGGAAGGGAATACGGAGATGGTGGGCCAGTCCGTTACCGGATCCGGACGGAATGATACCGAGGGCTATCTTTTTCCCGACGATGGTTTGAGCAATTTCATTGATAGATCCATCCCCCCCGGCAGTGACAATGGCATCCGCATCAGCTTCGATGGCCTGTACGGCAAGTTGAATGGCGTGGCGTGGAGAGTCGGAGACGCTAACCGTGCAGTCATAACGGTCTGCATCCATGTTCTGGTCAATGGCCGTTACCAGGTCATCGTGTCTTCCTGTTCCGGAAACAGGATTGATGATGAAATGGACCTTCTTTTTCACGGAACGATTTGCCTGCTGTCTGTTGAACTCCATATTACCTATGACTTGACCCAAAGCGGCTTCCTTACCTTTCCAGCCCGGACCTTACCACAAATGTATAAAAAAAAAGAAGCTGGCCCAATTCCGGGACAGCTTCTTTAGATTGGATAATGCAATGTAATATAAGAGCAGGTTATTGCTGAACCTTTACTGAAATATCAATGGTTCCATCAGCACCCACTGCAATGTTGTTGACTTTGATCATCCCGTATTTTGCGGTTACGGTCTTGAAAAGAAGCACATCACCAACGGCAAGGGTAGCAATACGTGTTTGATCAGGTTCTGTGGCAGCTTCCTGCATAATGATGGAGTCATCAGTGATGGCATTCCAGTCAATGGCGGTGGTTACCTTTCTTAGGCGTGTCGCATTTTTGGTGGTCCATGTCTGGAGTCCGTTGGTGGCATTGTTGAAAACAAGGGCTGCATGCGCATCATCAGGAGCAGCCAGGGTTGCCAGATCCGCAGCTCCGTAGAAATACAGCCAGTCGACCTTGCTCTGGTTGGCTTTGGCTTCTGCCAGTGAATAAATGGTGCCGTCGACCGATGCAAAAGAACTACCCGTTGAACTCTGATAGGATCCGAGGATCTTCTGATCATAGGCAGTGATCGGACCGGCAGAACTTTCGGTAGTGATGTTCAGCGAAATTTCACTTGACTGTCCGTCTTTATCCGTTACCTTGATATTTATTTTCTCAGTTCCTTCCACATTGAGCGATGTCAGGGTGATGTCAATACTGTAATAGGAGACATTGATGGCTGTATCCCATGTAAACCAGGTCGCATTGTTATAGACCCGGGTGAGTTCCAGCAGTGACAGATTGGCACCGGAGGAAGAATTGGAGGCAGCCGTGAGTCCAATGGTAAAGTCTTCTTCCGTATCCAGTGTGATATCCTCACTGACATATCCTGCACCACCTTTGAAGTTGACGGTCGGTTTTAGATCACCCTCTTCTTCATCCGTGCAGGAGCTCATGAAAAAAAGGCCACTGACCATCAGAAATGCAAACAAATAAACTAACTTCTTCATAATGAATAATTTTTAAGGATTAAAAGTTACACATGAATTTTCGGCAAAATTACATAAAAATTTTCCCGTTAGAAAAATTTCTATATAAATTTTCGGCGGCTGTTTTACCAATAATTATTCCATTTTCAATTTTTCTGAGCCATGATCAATAAAATACTATGAAAAAGGAGATTGTGAATGGCTTATTTGCCAGTATTTCAATAAATTACATAAGATACATTCTGAATTTTTTCATTAGATCTGTGGCTAGGGGGAGAAATGACTAATTTTGGAGGCACAATGGGAGCGGAGAGATATATTATGAAGGATAAAGAATGTAGGATGAAATATTTATAAATAGGCTTGCAGCTTGTAGTTTGTGACTTGCAACATATAACCTTATAATCATATGAACAACACGATCGCGCAGGTGGGAAACAAAGGAGAGCGGGTACGCTCGGATTGTTTCGTCACCCTTGAACTTACAGAGACGGGTGGGTTGGTCATACAATCCCTGAGTAAGGTCAAAGCATTATACGGTAAGGCTATCAGTGATCTGGCCGGGGAAATGCTGACCTATTATGGCATCACGGATGCACAGCTGACCATTGAAGATAGCGGAGCCCTGCCCTTTGTGCTGGCAGCACGCATCGAGGCCGCAGTGAGATTGCTGATCCCGTCTGACAAGGAGTACCTTATGGAACTGATCCCTGAGAACCGTTACCAGACGCAGAGGGACAGGCAGCGCATATCCAGGCTTTATTTACCGGGGAACACACCCAGCCTGATGATCAATGCAGGGATCCATCACCCTGACGGCATCATTCTTGACCTGGAGGATGCCGTGGCTCACGACCGGAAATACGAAGCCCGTTTTGTGGTCAGGAATGCACTGCTGCAACTGAATTTTTACGGAGCGGAGCGGATGGTCCGCATCAACCAGGTGCCAAAAGGCCTGGATGATTTGGAATTCCTCGTCCCGCACAATGTCAACCTGATCCTTGTTCCCAAGTGTGAAAGTGCAACGCAGATTCAACAGGTGAACGAGCGCATACGGCTCATTGGTGACAGATTGGGCATAAAGACCCAGATCTGGCTGATGCCCATCATCGAGAGCGCCCTGGGTGTGGTCAAAGCCTATGAGATTGCCACGGCAGCTGAAAATGTGGTAGCCATGGCCATCGGATTGGAAGACTACACGGCCGATCTTGGCACGCGTCGCACCGTGGAGGGAACCGAATCCTTTTTCGCCCGCTGCCAGCTGGTGACAGCCTGCCGCGCAGCCGGACTGCAGGCCATCGATTCCGTGTTTTCTGACGTGGATGACACGGAAGGTCTCCGGCAAACCGTCCTTCGCTCAAAAGCACTGGGCTACGACGGCATGGGATGCATCCATCCCCGGCAGATCAGGGTGATCCACGAAAACTATGCTCCGGGCATCGAGGAGATCGAAAAAGCAAAAAGGATCGTCACGGCTTTTGATGAAGCCGAAGCAAAAGGATTGGGCGTGGTGTCGCTGGGTTCAAAAATGATCGATCCGCCTGTCGTCAAACGGGCATTGAAAACCATTGCCACAGCGGTCAGTATGGGTAAGTTATCACAAAACTGGAGGAAAGCAGAATGAAAAAATATGATCATCTCGTGACCAATGCCGCAGGCAGGATCGTACCGGCGATCGTTAACGGCAAAAAGCAGGTGCCCTATAGGGGAGTAGGCAAATATAGACCAACCGGTACCAAAGCTGCTCCCCCGATCGCAACCTGCGCCGATTATCCTTCCGACGGAAACAAACTGGTGCCCACGCTTCGTGACGCCCTCATCCAATGCGGGCTCCGTGATGGGATGACGATTTCGACCCATCATCATTTCCGTGACGGTGACCTGATCGCCAATCAGATCTTCGATATTGCCCACGAGCTTGGTGTAAAAAACCTTATGTGGTTCCCCTCGGCTTCCTTTCCGTGCCATGCTCCCCTGATCAAATACCTGGAGGATGGCACCATTCACCGGATCGAAGGCAGCATGAACGGCCCGCTCGGGAAATTTTGTTCGGAGGGTAAAATGAAAGGCCTGGGGGTGCTGCGCTCTCACGGAGGCCGTTACCAGGCTGTCCAGGATGGCGATGTACACATTGACATTGCGGTCATTGCGGCCCCCACGGCCGATCCCTTCGGTAATGCCAACGGCGTTGACGGATCGGCTGCCTGCGGATTGCTGGGATTCGCCCTTGCTGACTCACAGTATGCCGACCGGGTGATCGTTGTGACCGATAACCTGGTGCCTTTCCCGTGCATCCCCTGGCAGATCCACGGAAATTACGTGGATTACACCGTGAAGGTGGATAAAGTTGGCATCTCGGAGAAGATTGTCTCGGGAACGACACAGATCACACGCAGTCCCGACCGGCTGCTGATCGCTGAAATGACCGCCCGGTTCTGCGACCAGGCCGGGATCATAAGGGATGGATTCTCCTTCCAGGCAGGAGCTGGCGGTACGGCTTTGTCCATCGGTATCTATTTTGCCGACCTGCTCAGGGAACGGAAGATGAAAGCCCGTTTCATGCGCGGCGGCAGCAACAGGTACCTCGTGCAGATGCTTGAGGAAGGTCTGGGAGATTACATTCTTGACGGGCAGACCTTTGACCTGGATGGTGTTCGTTCTATGCGCGAAAATCCACACCATGTGAACACGAGCCCATTCACGAGCTACAATTACCACGGCAAAGGCAATTTTGCCAGCATGATCGACGTGGTCATCCTGGGTGCCACCGAGGTGGATGTGAATTTCAATGCCAATGTGGTGACCCATTCCGACGGCTACCTGCTTCACGGTATCGGCGGATGGCAGAACTGTCTTTTTTCAAAATGCACCATTTTGCCCATTCCGTTGTTCAGGGACCGTATTCCGGTCATTCGCGACGAGGTGACCACCCTGTGCGGACCCGGGGAGCTGATCGATGTCGTTGTCACGGAACGCGGCATTGCCATCAATCCCCTGAGAAAAGACCTGATGGAGAAGATGAAGGGATCGGATCTGCCTCTGAAGTCCATCGGTCAGCTCAAAAATGAAGCCGAGAACATATGCGGCATTCCAACAAAACCCGATCTTGAAGATGAGATCGTTGCTGTTGTCAAATGGGTGGATGGAACGATCCTTGATTCCGTAAGGAAAGTCAGAACCTGAATTGAAAGGGATGTCATCCCTTTTTGAAGAAGATGCGCTTCCTCATCTAGGTTCCCTGATCACCAGCGTACCGGCCATCATATCATGCAGGGCCTGCTTTTTCTCCGTAAAGCCAGCCATAATGTACCCGATCATCAGGATCATCCCTGAAATGATCTTGCCGAAGAACCGCCCGGTTGCACGGGCAAAGGAGATCCGGTTGCCTTCCAGATCGGTCACCCTGGCACTTACGGCCATTTTCCCCAGCGTAGCCTGATACTTTGAGGATTCCATCAGGGAGAAATACAGCCATTCAATCGCCACAGCCAGTAAGGCGGTCAGTAAGGATAATCCAATGATGGATCCGATGAATCCCCAGGCACTGGGATCCACCCCGGAGTCGAAGTCCCAGTCAATGCCTTCCCATTTCCCGGCTGCGAAAATGCCAAATCCCATCACTGCCCAGATGGGAATCAATACAATGGCCGATGCAAAGGATAAAATGATGTCGTCGATCAGGTAAGCCAGGAAACGCCACCAAAAACCAGCATAGGCCGGTGTGGCGGTCGGATTTGATGATGGTACGGTTTGTTCCATTTTTTAAAAAAATATTGATCTACGTATTTCATTCAAAGGTAATTATTTTTTTTTGATTCAAACGGCATTTTTCGTTAATTTGTGAAGGTTCTTCCCTGGTTGTAAAAAGTTTGACAGTGATCACATAATTCTCCGGATGATGGAAAAATGCAAGCGGTGTTATTTTATTTTCTCTGTGCTGCTGATTCTTGCTGCCTGTGCGACAAAACAAAGCATCAGGATCACCGACAGGGATTTCAGGGATGTTGTTCAACAGCATCAGAACCTGACCTTCGTTTTTAACCGGCCGGTTGTTTCAGATTCGTTGCTTAATCAGTGGGATTCGATCGGGTATCTTTCTTTCCGGCCCTCAGTAGAGGGAAAGTATATGTGGATCGCTCCGGACCAGTTAGTGTTTTCACCGGTCGAACCCTTTGCTCCCAGCACGGATTATACCGTGGGCATCTCGAAGGAGATCCTGCGGGTGACGGAGAAGAACCTGATGGTGGATGAAAGCGCCCTGACCTTCCATACACCCTATCTCGACCTTGAATCGGTATCGTCTTACTGGACCAGAAGTGAGGAGACCTGGGGAAAGGTGGAGGTAAGGGTTGCCTTTAATTTTTCGTACGACACCGATCCGGAATTATTCGGGCAATTGCTCCGGCTGAGCTACAGGAATGAACCGGTGCCTTTCATCCTCATTTCCAAAAATCCGTCGAGATCAATCGAGATATCACTGGATCGACCCAACCTGGAATCCCTGGCGAAACAAACCATTGACGCGGTCATTTCAGAAGGGCTGTCCTGTGTGGGAAGCACCTGGAAAAGCCAGAAAAGGGTGAAAACAGAAGTTCAGATACCATCAAAGGAAGATCTGCAGGTAGCAGGGATGACACCGGTGTGGAACAAGGGCAGGGGTAGTATCCTGATCAGGACCACACAACCTGTTGAAGGCACTAATCTGAAGGAAATGGTGGTCATTGATCCTTCTGTCGTTTTTACAGCGGAAGCAGTGAGAGACGGTATCCGGATCGAAGGTGAGTTCATGGAAGGACAGAGCTACAAGATCAGCCTTTCCGATAAGATCAGGGGCGTGTTTGGCAGGGAACTTGGAACATCATTCAGCCAGTTTATCACGTTTAATCCGATCGAATCCTTCATCGGTTTTACGGAAAAAAATGCGCAGTATCTTTCCTCAAAAGGGGAGCGCAATCTGGGCGTCCAGATCGTTCAGGTGCCAAAAATAAAACTCAGTGTTTTTCAAATATTTGAAAATAACCTGCTGCATTACCTCCGGACAGGGAAACAGTGGTCATGGATGTACGAGAATGATGAATCTTATGATTTTTACAATTATGCCTTTGACGAATATTACGGCCAGCTTGTCTTTAGCCGGGAGATAGAGACCAATCAGTTGCCCCGGAGCGGGAATGTCAGGCTGTTGAACCTGGATCTGAAGGACCTGGGGATCCCGGGTGCCTTTAAGGGAGTCTACCTGGTGAAAGTGGAATCCACGGACAAGAAGTGGCTGCAGGCAATTGAGATGGTTTCCCTTTCGGATATCGGCCTGATCGTCAAGGATGGGACAGAGGATATCCACGTTTTTGCAAATTCATTGGTGGAATCCTTACCCATGTCGGGAGTCCGCATCGATTTCATCAGTAAAAGCAATCAGGTGGTCTATTCAGCAACAACGGACAAGCAGGGACATGCGGTATACAGAAATAAAAGATCTGTACTGCCAGGTTCGCCGGTTAGCATGATCACGGCCAGGAAGGGAGATGATTTCAATTTTTTGAATTTCAATGACACCCGTGTGGAGACATCCCGGTTTGATGTGGGAGGCAAACGGACGCAATACAGTGATTATGATGTGTTCATTTATGGTGACCGTGAACTGTACCGGCCGGGCGATTCGGTGCACATCAACACGATCGTACGGACCACCCAATGGGAAAATATGCCCGGGATCCCCTTGAAGCTCAGGATGCTGACACCGGACGGCAGAACCTACCTGAGTTTAAGGAAAGTGCTTGATTCACAGGGTTCTGCGGAGAGCAACCTCCTGATTCCGGCCGATGCAATGACGGGCGCTTACACCATCGAGGCCTATTCAGGGAATGACATCCTGATCGGATCGTCTCATTTTCGCGTGGAAGAGTTCATGCCCGACCGGATCAGGGTCGTCACCTCTCTGGACAGGGAGGATTACACAGCAGGTGATAGCATAGCTCTGGATGTCCAGGCCACGAACCTGTTTGGTCCGCCGGCTGCTGACCGAAACATTGAAGTGGAACTTCAGCTTGCCCCAAAAGATTTCCAGCCCGTCTCCTTTTCCACCTATACTTTTCAGGTGAATTTACCGAAGAATTTGACATTTGGTTCGGTGCACAGAGAGGGAAAGACCGATGCCAGAGGCCACGCCTCAGAAATCTTCCGGATCGAAGAATACGAAAACATCGGAATTCTTCAGGGAAAATTATTTACAACCGTTTTTGACGAGACCGGCAGGCCCGTGAACCGGTTGAACCGTTTTGATTTCCATACGCAGGATCTTTTCTATGGCATCCGGAACCTGGATTACTGGGTGGCCACGCGAAGGCCTGTTCATCTTGGTTTTGTGGCCGTCAACAGGGATGGGGACAAAGTATCCCAGGCGAAGGCATACCTTGAGATCGTACATATCCGCTGGGAGACGGTGGTCGAACGGAGCGGCAACCGGTATGCCTACCGTTCGGAGAAGCAGGAATCCGTAATGTACAGTACGAACCTTTCACTCCATGACGGTTCGGCCACGTTTGATTTTACTCCTTCCGTTTCAGGAATGTACGAAGCCAGGCTGGCACCTGTTCCGGGCGCGAATTACGTTTCCCGGGAGTTTTACGCCTATGGGTACGGCGATACCGATTATGCTTCTTTTGAAGTCAGCCGTGAAGGAGAGGTTGTTATTGGTCTGGACAAAGAAACCTATAAACCCGGTGATAAAGCCAAGGTGCTGTTCACTGCGCCTTTTGACGGCACCCTGCTGGTTACGGTAGAAAGGGGCAATGTACTGGATTACCAGTATGTGGCAACTGAGGACAAGGCAGCAAGCCTTACTTTTTCCATTTCGGATCAGTATATTCCGAATGTCTATGTCACTGCCACAGCCATCCGCAGGATCGGGCAGGATGATTTACCCATTACGGTGGCCCATGGCTATTGCTCCCTTGCTGTGGAGAAGCAGGAAAATAAGCTTGACCTTTCGGTCCATGCGCAGGAATCCTCAAGAAGCAATACAAAACAGACCATTGCAGTCAGGACCGAGCCTGGCGCTGACGTGACCGTTGCAGTCGTGGACGAGGGGATCCTGCAGATCACCGATTATGGATCTCCTGACCCCTATGCCTATTTTTACCAGAAACGTGCCCTGGAGGTCAATCCGTATGATCTATATGCCTGGCTTTATCCGGAGCTGAAGGCAGAGCGGTCCAGTTTCGGAGGGGGAGAGGCCTTTGATCTCAGCAGGCGTATGAGCCCGATCACCAGCAAGCGGATTAAGCTGATATCGCTGTGGAGCGGGATCATGAAAGCGGATTCAAAGGGCCAATGTACCTTCACTGCCGATATCCCGCATTTTTCGGGCTCACTGCGTGTGATGGCTGTTGCCTACAAGGACAGCCGGTTTGCCGGGGCCGAATGTTCCATACAGGTGGCCGATCCGATCGTCATCAGTACGGCCCTGCCACGTTTCCTCAGCCCCGGCGACAAGATCTTCCTGCCGGTAATGATCTCCAACACGATGGAGCGTGATGCGGATGCCAGGGTGTCGCTCCGGTTCAAAGGGCCCCTGGAACGCATCGGGAACGAAGATCTCCGGATTGAAATCCCTGCCAAAAGTGAGAAGCAGGTGCTGTTTGAAGCACGTGCAGGGCAGGCCATCGGACAGGGAGATGTTACGGTTGAAGTCTCAGCCTTTGGTGAACGGTTCGCTGAAAACATTCACATTCCTGTCAGGCCGGCGGCAGGCCTTCAATCCATTACCGGATCGGGTGCGGTCAGCGGTGGAGAATCGCAGTTTTTTGAGATTAAAACTGACTTTTTAAATGGCACCACTGTATCGTATCTTCAGATCAGCAAGGCTCCGGTTGCTGAATTCACCAAAAACCTGAACAACCTGATCAACTACCCGTATGGTTGCATCGAGCAGGTGGTTTCCAGGGCATTTCCCCTGCTCTATTATGCTGATCTGGCAAAACTGCTGGGTCAGGAAAAGCAAAATACGGCCTATCATCCTGACTACCTTGTCAGGGAAGCGATAAGGAAGATCGGTGCGATGCAGCGTTATGACGGGGGGATCTTATACTGGCCGGGCGGAGATGAGGTCAGCTGGTGGGGAACCATTTATGCGGCCCATTTTCTGACGGAGGCCGGGAAAGCCGGTTACGCAACGGATCCAGGCGTGTTGAACCAGATGTTGCGGTTCATTGCATCCAGGGCAAAAGAAAAGGAAACAGAGGATTATTTTTTTACGGATGAAGCAGGCAATACGGTCCGCTACCAATGGCCCAAGCGGGAAATCTTCTATTCACTTTACGTCCTGGCAATGAACGGATCGCAGAATGTTTCCCTGATGAATCATTACAAACCCCTGACAGCGCAGATGACGGATGACAGCCGCTACCTGCTGGCTGCAGCTTACCTGCTGACCGGTGATGAGGCCAGTTATCAGAAACTGCTCCCTGCCGGGATGCAGGCCGTTCATTCGCAGCGATCATTCGGAGGCAGTTTTTATAGCCACACCCGCGACCTGGCGATCATCTTGTCCACCCTGCTGGATGTGGATCCGGATAATCCGCAGATTCCCGTATTTTCAAAGGCCCTGTCGCTGGAACTCAAACAGCAAGCCTGGCTGTCGACACAGGAGTCTTCCTTTGCCCTCATGGCGCTGGGAAAACTGTCGAACCAGGCACGGAAGTCAACGGTAGAGGCTGCGGTCAGGATCAGTGGTGCAGAGGCAGGCAGTTTTACAGGACAGGACCTGACCCTCTCAGAGGATTTGAACAATAAACGGGTGGAATTGGTTACAACGGGCCAGGGCACACTGTATTATTCCTACGGTGTTGAGGGAATCAGTGCTTCAGGCAAAATCACGGAAGAAGACCGGCATATGCAGGTGCGGAAAGCATTCTTTACCCGCGATGGCACGCCGGTGAGTTCCATGGTATTTGGACAGAATGACCTGATCGTCGTGCAGATCAGTGTCCGGTCGGAACTGCTGAGCCAGATCGAGCATATAGCCATTACGGATGTTTTGCCGGCCTGTTTTGAGATTGAGAATCCCAGGCTGAACCCGGAGCGCGAGCTTGCGTGGATCAAAGATGCCGGGTACCCTGATTATCTGGATATCCGCGACGACCGCATCTCCTTTTTCACGATGGCGACCAGGGAATGGAAGCATTTTTATTATACCGTAAGGGCTGTTTCGACAGGTGAATACAAAATGGGACCCGTCAACGCCGAGGCCATGTACAACGGGGAGTATCATTCGTATAGTGGCGGAGGGACGGTTACTGTGAGATGAGAGATGAGAGATGAGAGATGAGAGATGAGAAATAAAATCTCTCTCATTTCTCCTCTCTCCTCTCTCCTTTCTCCTCTCATTAAAAATGGCCAGAAGTTATTGTCAGACCAAACCTGTTCCTTCAGCTCTTCGTTGATCTTGTGCAGTATTTGACGAAGTTGATTAAATGAATAACTTTGCAGTACAAAGACCCATTTCGTTGGATATTCAGATTTTACAGCAGCTTTTCAGGAAGTGGTCGGGGAAAAAGCCCGAATCCATCGTTTCCATTTACGGTTCAGGATCGTCAAGGCACTATTTCCGGTTGCAGAGCGGTAATCTTTCTGCCATCGGCGTTTTCAATCCCGTTGAGGAAGAAAACAACGCATTTGTCAGCTTTACCCGGCATTTTCAATCCCATCACCTTCCCGTGCCGGAGATCTATGCCGAAGATCTTCGGCAAAATGCCTATCTGGTAAGTGATCTTGGCGATAGTTCACTTTTTTCACTGGTTGAAAAGAACAGGGGGAACGAATGGTTTTCTTCAATGGAAATTGAAGGGATCTACAAACACGTGCTGGATTGCCTGATTCGCTTTCAGGTCATTGCAGGTCGGGACTTTGATTACACTTTTTGCTACCCCAGGGAAGTTTTTGACATCCAGTCCATGATGTGGGATCTTGATTATTTCAGGTACTATTTCCTGCGACCTGCCCGGATCCCTTATGATGAAGGAAAATTGGAAGAGGATTTTACGATCCTGGCGCAGTTCCTTGCTCAGGCCGATGCAGCGTATTTCATGTACCGTGATTTTCAGTCCAGAAATATTCTACTGGTGAAGAATAATCCTTATTTTATTGATTATCAGGGAGGAAGAAAAGGTCCACTGCAGTATGACCTGGCTTCGCTTCTTTTCCAGGCAAAAGCCGGATTGCCGGAGGATTTCAGGGACAGGATGCTGGAGTATTATCTTGACAGAATATCATCGCACATGAAGGTTGAACGGGAGGAGTTCATCCGGTATTTTAACGGATTTGTCCTGTTACGCATGATCCAGGTCCTGGGAGCGTACGGGTTCAGGGGCCTTTTTGAAGGGAAATCACATTTCATCGTGAGCATCCCCCACGCTATCGCAAACCTGCGGTGGTTTTTGGATAACGTGACCCTGAGTGTCAGATTGCCCGAACTGAACAGGGTGCTGCACAATATAACCGTCTCAAGAGCCTTCGTGGCTCCGGCTGCACAACAGGATACGCTGACCGTCACGATCCAAAGCTTTGCTTACAGAAATTCAATCCCCAGAGACCTGACCGGGAACGGGGGAGGATTTGTTTTTGATTGCCGTGCACTGCCCAATCCCGGCCGGGAAGAAAAGTACCGGTATTTCAGCGGAAGGGATATTGCCGTCAGGGAATTCATGGAGGAACAGGCCGAGACGGAAAAATTTCTGGAGCCTGTCTTTCAGCTCGTTGATCACCAGATCATTGCTTACCTGGAACGGAAGTTCACACACCTGATGGTCAGTTTTGGGTGTACGGGCGGTCAGCACCGGTCGGTCTACTGCGCCGAGAAACTGGCCGGACATGTCAAAGGGAAATTCGGCATTCCTGTTGAGCTTATCCATACGGAACAGGCCAACTGGATATCGGAACTTTTTTATTAATCCTGGAACCGGAATATCTCCAATGAAATTCAATCTTGAACTTTACAAGGGACGTGAGGAGATCATCCATCAGACTGCCGAACAGATCATCCGTGATTTTGGCCGGTTCGGAGTGGAGATCATTTTTTCGGGAGATACCGGAATGGCTTACCAGGAGCTCTTTCATCAGCTGGACCGGAACATCTCTCACCTTATCGAGGATGATTTCGGTAAACTCTATGCCCTTCTGTACCAGATCGATATCAGTGAGTCATCCATTGTTGCCAGAAAGAGGGAATTTCCTCAGCACCCCGACTCGGAGATCCTGACGGAACTGATCATTCACCGGGAACTGAAAAAGGTGCTCACCAGAAAATATTTTAAGGCACAGAAGGATCAGCAAAGCTCCGGCCCCCTATGAAAGCGATGATCCTGGCTGCCGGACGGGGTACACGACTGCATCCCCTGACAGAAAAAGTGCCTAAGGCATTGATTCCCCTGGATGGAATCCCTTTGTTGGAAATCCTGATCCTTCGCCTGAAGCAGTCTGGTTTTGATCGCATCACGCTGAATGTTCATCACTTCGGACAACAGATCATTGATTTTCTAGAAAGCCGGGATCATTTTGGCCTATCCATCGATGTTTCGGATGAAAGGGACTGTTTGCTGGATACCGGCGGAGCAATAAAAAAGGCGATGCCCCTGCTGGGTGACGGGGAGCCCGTGCTGATCCATAACGTGGATGTGATCTCCTCCGTGGACCTGGCCGCCCTGGTGCGGCATCACGTTCAGGCTGAGGCGCTGGTAACGCTCTGTGTGCAGGAACGTGCATCCTCCCGGTATTTTTATTTCAGCAGCGACGACCGGCTTTGCGGCTGGAAAAATCTGAAGACCGGCCAGGAAAAGAGGGTGCAGACGGATGCAAATCCTGATAAACAAAGAGCTTTCAGTGGTATTCACGTCATCGGGCCCCGTTTTTTAGAAATGGTAGCAAGGCATCATTGTTTTCCGGCAAACATGGATGTGTTTTCCATAGTTGATGTGTACCTTTGTCTGGCTGCAAAGGGAAAAGTCATTGGCTTTGACCACACGGGAGAAGCGTGGACCGATCTTGGCAATCCCCAGCAGCTGGCCAAAATGGAGGAATCAATCACCAGGAAAAGAAGGAATCCATGACAGCCTTTCTCGACCGTTTTGCCGGTGAATTCATCCGTCAGGCTGACGGAGAACCCGACCGGTATTGCGTGGTGTTGCCCAACCGGCGTGCAGGGCTGTTCTTAAAACGCTACCTGGCCAGGTATATCACGAAACCCATTTTTCTGCCGGCTATTTATTCAGTGGAGGATTTCATTCTCCATCTTTCCGGGTTGCAGGTGATGGATCCCATTGAATTGCTGTTCCGGCTTTTTCATGTTCACCGTGATCTGGAGGGCAAGGAGGCACAGCCTTTTGATGATTTCATCAACTGGGGTAAGGATCTGATCCGGGATTTCAACGAGATCGACCAATATCTTTCAGATCCGCACTCCTTGTTCACCTATCTCACCGAAGCAAAGGCTATCTCGGTCTGGAACCTGAACCATGAGCCCCTGACGCCGTTCCAGCAGAAGTACGTGAAGTTCTATCAGTCCCTCGAATCCTATTACTCCCTTTTTTCTGTGCGCCTTCTTGAACTGGGGAAGGTTTACCAGGGGCTGGCCTACCGAAGGCTGGCAGAAACGATCGGAGAAGTGTCGGTCAACCTGCCCTGGAAGAAGGTTTTTTTTGCTGGCTTCAACGCACTGACCACCGCTGAGGAAAAGATCATCGGAACTCTGTTTGCACAAGGCCAGGCATTGCTTTACTGGGATGCCGATGCGTATTATATGGATGATTACCTACAGGAAGCCGGCCGGTTTCTCCGTTCTTATAAGAATAGGACTGCCTTTGGATCATTTCAATGGATCGAAACAGGTTATCAGTCGGAAAGCAAGGATATAACGGTCACAGGTGTTCCGAAGAATGTGGGCCAGGCGAAAATGGCGGGTACGATCCTGGCCGGGTGGCAGGAGCAAAAGATCCTGGCCGAAGAAACAGCCGTAGTTCTCATTGATGAGAACCTGCTGCTGCCCGTTTTGAACTCCCTTCCGGCCACGGTTCAGGATTTCAATATAACGATGGGTTACCCTCTGAAAAACACGCCTGTCTTCGACCTGGTGGAAGCCGTCATGGTGATGCACGAAAATGCAGAGCGGTTTTCCGGCCTGGCTGAACAGACAGGATGGAGGTACTACCATACAGATGTTTACAAGATTCTTAATCACCCCTATGTACTGGGATTGGCGGAGCGGACAGATCCCGTCAGGGAAGAAATCACCCGGTTGCTGGGTAAAAACATCGTTTTTTATGGTGGTGATTTTGTCAGGAACGTCTTTGATAAGATTGATCCGGTATTTGCTCAGCGTATCGGTTTCTTGTTTGCAAGGTGGAAAAACGGGATTTCCGATGCCCTGGAATGCCTGCTGAGTCTGATGGAGCAGCTCCGGGACGTACAAATGGCCCCGGGAGGCAATGGATCCCGTATTGATCTTGAATACATTTATCATTTTACCCGCCTGATCGTCAGGTTACGTTCGGTACAGGAACAGGATCCTGTGAACATGAAAACCAGTACGCTGCATAACCTGGTCCGCCAGCTGGCGACCGTGATGACACTTCCTTTTTATGGCGAACCCCTGAAAGGATTGCAGATCATGGGAATGCTGGAGACCCGCAACCTTGATTTCAGGAATCTCATCCTGCTATCGGTCAACGAAGATCTCCTGCCTTCCGGCAAGCATGCACATTCGTTCATTCCCTTTGATATACGAACGGCGTTTGACCTTCCCACCTATAAGGACCACGATGCGGTTTTTGCCTATCATTTTTACCGCCTTATCCAGCGGGCCGAAAGGGTCCATCTGCTTTACAACACAGAACCTGCTGAAATGGGAGGCGGTGAGCAGAGCCGGTTCATTACGCAGCTCGAGCACGAACTGCCCGGGTACAATCCTTCCGTGAAGATCCGCTCAGGGCTGGCAACGCTGCCACCCCTTGTTCGCCGGGCGATGAAGGATATTGTGATCGAAAAAAACGAGCGGGTGCTCGGCCAGTTAGACATACTGGCGGATAAAGGTTATACCCCCAGCTCACTCAATACGTTCAGAAACTGCTCCCTGCAGTTCTACCTGCAACATGTGGCAAAGATCAATGTCCCTGAAGAGCCGGAGGAAACCATCGATGCCAGGACGATGGGTTCGGTCATCCACGACGTGATGAAAACACTCTATGTTCCATTCCTCGGGACGAACGTTCAAACAGGGGATATTGACCAAATGGTCAAAAGGGCGGATGAGCTGACCATGGAGTCCTTTCGGAAGTTTTATCCTGAAAATGATATCCGGTACGGGAAAAACCTGCTCATTGTCAATATATCCAAAGTCCTGATCAGGAATTACCTGCATTGGGAAAAGAACTGGCTCAGGGAACAGCATAATGGCTCCATGCTCATCAACCTGCTGGAGGAATATATTTCATCCGACCTGGAGATTCTTTTCCGGAACAAGCCGCTCCGGGTCAGGATCATGGGCAAGCCCGACCGCATTGATTTTGTTGGAGAAAACTATCGGATCATTGATTACAAGACGGGCGGCGTCCGTAAAAATGACCTGAGCCTGAAATCGTGGGACAGGCTGATCACGGATCCGGCAGCGGATAAAAGTTTCCAGGTCGTCTTCTACGGCTATCTTTTTCATTCACAGCATCCTGAACTGGCCGAAGGCATTGAACCGGGAATCATCAGCCTGCGGGCGCCCAGTGCCGGTCTGATGACGGTCAATTTACCCGACAAAGCACGGTTGATTGATTCCATACCCCAGATCAGGGATGTCATCCTTGCATTGCTGCAGGACATATATGATCCGGACGAACCTTTCCGGATGACCGGGGAGATCAAAAACTGTGAATATTGCCCTTTCAAAGGGATCTGTATCCGATGATGGCCTGATGGCTACTTCAGGTCAAATTCATTTTCGGAGAAGATGATGGCTTCGTAAGTATAGAGCTCGGCGTCTTTCCAGCCGTCCCAACCCAGGCCGGCCTTGTCGCGTGAGCAATGTCCGAGAAATTCCTCTTTTGTCCAGCCCGTTTCCGTTGCAACCTGGGGCAGGAATGTTCCGCTGGTGAATCCTTTCTTCATATAGATGCCGTGTTTTCCCAGGATGATCTCGTCGATGGAGCTGATCTTCTTCAGGGGTGTCAGCACGGAGATCTCGATGTCGATCTTGTCCAGTTCATCCTCTGAAACCGGCTTGAAGCGTGAGTCCTGTGTGGCTGCTGCAACCGACATCGCCTGCACCACTTCGTAAAGCGGTTCTTCCGGATTGAATCGTCCGATGCAGCCTCTCAGGCTTCCATTCTTGTGCAGGGTCACAAAGGCTCCGGTGGGCACTTTCAGGTCGTTGCCCACTTCTTCCGGTCTGATCACCGGCGTGCGATGTTCTTTCACGTAACGTTCAACGGTCTGGCGGGCGATCTTAAGCAGCTGCTTCCTGTCTTCGGCATTCGCCATGAAGTCCCCGGCTGGTTCCTGGCTGACTTCTTTCAACGAAAAGGAGATCGCATAGTAACCGACCACCCTGTTTTTATCACCATAGGGCGTGTCACCTGAGTTTTTATAAAGAATGGGTGTTGTGATTATCTTTTCGTTACCTTCGGTCATGTAAAGCAGGGTCAGTACGGAAGTCCAGCCGCAAATGCTGGTGGCCAGGTTAGGGATTTGCTTCGCGTCGTTCTTTTTCAGGGTTGCCAGAAATTCTTTCGGATCGTTCAGCAGGATGGAATTGGCCGTGGCAATGTCAACGGAAAGAGCATCTTTATAGGACGGGTAGTGTGAAAAATCGGTACTGATGACAAACAGATTGTCTTCGTTGAGGTAGGGTTTGAGTATGGAGGCAATATCCTTGCAGACCTGTGCAGACTGACTCCCAATAATGATGGGCACCAGTGATATGTTCTCCCCCAGTAAGTATTGCAGAAACGGGAGCTGAACTTCGAGGCTGTGTTCATAGGCATCTGCTTCCTGATCAAAGGTGAATACATCATTTTCATCCACCAGTTTTTTTGCCAGTTCCCTGTCGATCTTCACTTTCCCGAGGGGGGTTTTATAATCACCCTGGTAGTAGATGGAGGCTCCTCCCATATATTTGACGTGGCTGGAGGCAAGAATGAAGATGTGTTTATAGGTCCTGTCCCGGTCAATCTGGTTGAAGGCAGATGCAGCGACCTCTCCCGAATAAACATATCCGGCGTGGGGTGAGATCACGGCCAGGACGTGATCATTTCTTTTTGAAACAGCTTTATTGAACAGCGTTTTCAGATCGGTTTTCAGCTCTTCCGGACGGCCGGCATAGAATTTTCCGGCAGCATAAGGTTCACGGTCAATGCAGGTATCCTTGTTCTCCTTGTTCTGGGAGCCACAATGTGCTTGAAAGATCATAATGAAGGAAATTAGGAGGAAATTGAATCTACTGACGCGCATATTTTGGTTATTTTCGTATGGTGTTCTCTTTTTGGAGATACCTGCAAAGATACAAAATGCTACCGGTGAATCATAGAAGCCTGATGATTTCTGTCGTGGTTGCCGGATTCACGTCCATCGCGGTCCAGATCATTCTCCTGCGGGAATTCCTGGTGGTCTTTCACGGAAATGAACTGGTATACGGTATCATTCTCGCCAACTGGATGTTGCTCACGGGCCTCGGTTCCTGGCTTGGCCGCCGGACCGGCATGGCGGTCAAAGCATACCGTACCCTGCTGAACATCCAGGTTTTGATGGCCATCCTGCCGATGATCATCACCTTTCTGTTGAGTTACCTGCGAAGCAGGGTAGTTTCCCCGGGCAGGATGCTGACCGTGACCGAGGTCTACTATTCTTCATTTGTCCTTTTATTGCCTTTCTGCCTGATCAGCGGGTATCTTTTCACCCTGCTTAGTGCAGTCATTTCCAGTGAAGAGCAGATGAATCGCATCGGGAAGGTTTATGGGCTTGAATCGCTGGGCAGCATGGCAGGCGGGATGGTGTTCAATTTCATTCTGGTCCTTTTTCTGAATTCCTTTCAGAGCCTAACGGTGATCATGGCGGTAAACCTGCTGGCGGCCTGTTTCACTTCCAAATACTTATTTAAGGGCTGGCGGAAATATGCCATTCCCCTATTTTCCATTCTGTGTATTTTTTTTATGATCATAGCCGGACCGGAACGCAGAACGTTAGAATACCTCTACAGGGACCAGGAAGTGGTGGATCATCAGGAAACGCCTTATGGCAAGCTGGTCTTGACACGTACGAGCGACCAGCTGAACCTGTATGAAAACGGAGTGGTGCTGTTCACAACCCAGGATGTCTCCATGGTCGAAGAGTCGGTTCATTACGGCATGGTCCAGCATCCGCATCCCCGTAACGTGCTCCTGGTCGGAGGCGGTATGACGGGCATGCTCAGTGAAATTGAAAAGTATAGGGTTGACCGGGTGGATTATGTCGAGATCAATCCCTGGGTGGTCAGGATGGGAGAGAAGATCATCGGTCAGTTCAGGGACTCCCTGGTAAATATTCATTACAGGGATGCCAGGTTATTTGTACGGAAGACCCGTGCGACCTACGATGTGGTCCTGATCAATCTTCCGGAGCCTTCCACGGCGCAGTTCAACAGGTATTATTCCGTTGAGTTTTTCGAAACGCTGAAAGAAAGGCTCAGCAACGGCGGGGTGGTATGCACGGGGCTGGCTTCATCGGCAAATTATATGAGCGAAGAAGCTCGGAAGGCCAACTCGGTCCTGTACAATTCGCTCCGGTCGGTTTTTCCGAAGGTGATCATGATCCAGGGCCGTAAAAATTTTTACCTGGCCTCGGATTCAGTGCTGACACACCGGGTTGCCGAAAGAATCAGCACCCTTGGTTTGGAAAACATCTTCGTGAATGCTTATTATTTAAACGATGACCTGGTCGAGGCAAGAGGAGAGATGGCCGTATCGTCGCTGGATCGCACTGCGGGTGTCAACCGGGATCTGAGGCCATTGGCCTACTACCAGCATATGAAGCTGTGGCTGAGCCATTTTCACTTAAAACTTACCATTCCTTTACTGATGATAGGGTTTTTTCTGCTGTTGTTTGTGGTTTTCCTGAAGCCGGTGAGCCTTGGTTTGTTTGCCGGAGGATTTACCTCCGCATCCGTTGAATTCATCCTGATCATTGTTTTCCAGGTCATTTACGGGTATGTGTATCAGATGACGGGTGTGATCATCATGGTTTTCATGGGGGGGCTGGCCCTGGGTTCCCTGGTGGTCTTCCGGATGGTACCCCGGCAGGGCATCCGGTCATATTCACTGATCCTGTTATGCCTTGCCACTTTCTGCTTGCTGCTTCCCCTGTTCATCGCCGGGATGACCGCATTGCAGGGACAGGTCATTCTCATCCATATTTTGTTTCTGACATTGGTCCTGTTATTTTCGATGCTTGCCGGGATTCAGTTCAAGCTGGCCACGTCATTATCCGTTCAGACGCCTGGAAAGCTGGCGGGTCAGCTTTATGCGGCGGACCTGACCGGCTCGGCCTTCGGCGCACTGCTGATGGCGGCGATCCTGTTGCCCCTTCTGGGTGTCGGCCTGTCGTGCCTGATCCTTGGCGCGGTGAACCTGCTGGCTGCGGGGAATGTCCATTTTCGGGGAAAAGCTTCGTAATGAGCTGCAAGCTGCAAGCTTGGAATATAATTTCTCCTCTCTCCTCTCTCCTTTCTCCTCTCCTGTTGTGCCTTATTCCAATTATGCTTATTTTTGTATTCCTGTACCCTACCCCTGCACGAGGTTGTGTCAAAAGTGGTTTTTAAACACAAAGGTACACAAAGTATTTTTAATAAGGAACACTAAGTAGTTGACTGTCATGTATTTAACTTTGTGTTCCTTTAGTTAAACCTTTGTGTTACTTTGTGGTTAGGTATTTTTGACACACCCCCGACGGGGTAGGGGTACATCAAGGTAATCACAGTGAATTCGTTTTGATATAACCGAATATAGATTGTCGTAAGAGAATGAGGGTGATTAATGGATAAGGTTAAGAAGACAAACCGGAAAATGACCAAGCGGGAGTTTTTGCGTTACAGCATCTGCGGAGCCTGCGGCATCGCACTTGGATTTTCTGTCATTGATTCCATCGCGGGTAAGATCCTGCATCCGGAGAAATCCCTTCCAGTGTTTCCGCCTGACAAACCCTGGAAATGGAGCAAGGAGGCCAGCTTTTACATCCAGACGCCCAGGGGGATCAAATGCCTGATATGCCCCAATGAATGCGTGATCACGGATGATAAGCCGTCGATCTGCCAGAACCGGGAGCTTTATCAGGGTAAGTTATATTCCATTGCCTATGGCAATCCCTGTGCGGTACACATTGACCCGATCGAAAAGAAGCCGCTGAATCATTTTCTGCCTTCGTCGCTGTCCTATAGCATTGCGACCGCAGGATGCAATCTCAAGTGTCTCAACTGTCAGAACTGGAGCATTTCGCAGGCCAGTCCCCGCGATACGCGAAACTACGATCTGATGCCTGCGCAGGTGGTGGAGGAGTGCATCAAAAACAAATGTGCATCCATTGCCTATACGTATTCTGAGCCCGTCACTTTTTATGAATATACGTATGATACCGCCAGGCTTGCCAGGGAAAAAGGCATCAGGAACGTGATGGTCACGGCCGGTTACATCAATGAGAAGCCGTTGAGGCAGTTATGCAGTGTGATCGATGCGGCCAATGTTGATCTGAAATCCTTCAGTGACGAAGTGTATATGATGCTGAATGCGGGCAGCCTGGATCCGGTGCTGAACACCCTGAAGATCATGAAGGAAGAGGGGGTGTGGCTGGAGATCACCAATCTGGTGGTCCCCACCTGGACCGACGACATGGACCTGATCCGGGAGATGTGCCGGTGGCTTGTGAGCAATGGATTTGAGGATACCCCGCTGCATTTCAGTCGTTTCCATCCCGAGTACCAGTTGCCTAACCTGCCGCCCACGCCGCTTTCGACACTGACAAAAGCCAGGGACATTGCCACGGGCGAGGGGTTGCGGTATGTTTACATTGGCAATGTACCGGGGGATACATCGAGTAACACCTATTGCCCCAATTGCAAGAAATTATTGATTGAGCGGAAAGGCTACACGATTACGAAGAATGACATTACAGACTCGAAGTGCAGGTATTGTAGCGAGGAGGTAGCTGGGGTATGGGGGTAGATTGAAAAAATATTTTATTTTTTCAATCAAATGTTATAACTTTGCGCTCCCAAAATTATAATTTTGGTGTTTTAATCGTGGTGCGGTAGTTCAGCTTGGTTAGAATACATGCCTGTCACGCATGGGGTCGCGGGTTCGAGCCCCGTCCGCACCGCAGGCAACAAAAGCAGCGGTTTCAACATTTGAAACCGCTGCTTTCTTAATATCCGATGAACGATTAACCGATATCTGATTTCTGAGTTCACTTCAAAAATTAAAAATCATCATTCCTTGTTCGTCAATCAAAATCAGTGGTGAATAATAGCTGATCATCTATCACCGACTGGCAAGGCAGGATTCTTTCAGAACCGGATTCTATTTGCCATCTCCTCAAAATTTCTTATTTTTATCACTTCGTCCAAACCTGACAGATCATGTCTGAAAAAATCATCCTCGTTGCATTTTTTGCAATCTTGAGCCTGGGGTTATATTCCCAGCGTCCAACGATTGAGCTGACCTTCACGGCTGTCGACAGCGCAGCCTATGTCCGATTAGACAGCATCAGGGTGATGAACCGCACACAGGGGAGTGAAACCTTGATCTACTGGCCTGATACCACGCTATCACTTGAAATCAATCCCGGGGATTGGCTGCTCTATGTTGGTTATGCCACTTTCTCCATAGTAGATATTCCGGAAGAGAATGATGATATTTCGTCATTTTCTGTTTATCAAAACTATCCGAATCCAATGGGAGACCGCAGTGAAATCTCGATGTACATTCCTGAGAAAGGGAAAGTACAAATGATGATAACAGATTTACAGGGTAAGATTGTTCTTCGCACCGACCGGCAGCTTGACGGAGGACATCATTCTTTCAGGTTCATTCCCGGTGGTGGCCATCTCTACTTCTTAACAGCCAATTGGAATGGAATAAGCCGGAGCATTAAGATGATCTCCACGGGGCCGAACGATGGTAAGAGATGCAGGTTAGATTATATCGGAGGTACTGCTGAAGTGGATAGATTGAAAACTTCTTTGCAAACCAATGATTTCATTGTCCGTGAATCCGGCATACTGGACAACCCGGAGGAAAGCGCTACCTACACCTTCCGGTTTGCCACCAACATCCCATGCCCGGGAACGCCTGCGGTGGAATACGAGGGCCAGGTGTACAACACCATCCAGATCTTCAGCCAGTGCTGGCTGAAGGAAAACCTGAATGTAGGCGAGATGATCGAAGGAACAATTGAACAATCGAACAATGGAACTATAGAGAAGTACTGTTATAACAACGAACCCGACAGTTGCACCAAGTACGGCGGCCTGTATCAGTGGAACGAGATGATGCAGTACACCATCCAACAAGGAACCCGGGGCATTTGCCCGCCGGGATGGCACCTGCCCACCGATGAGGAATGGAAGGTGCTGGAAGGGGCGGTGGACAGCCAGTATGGGATCGGTGACCCGGAATGGGATATATATTATGATTACCGTGGATTTGATGCCGGGACGAACCTGAAGACCACCAGCGGCTGGTATGAGAACGGCAACGGCACCGACCTGTTCGGCTTCTCAGGTCTGCCCGGTGGCCGCCGCTACCTCAGTGGTAACTTCGGCTTCTTTGGCATCTACTGCTTCTGGTGGGTCTCGACGGAGGACATCGACTACCTCGCGTGGGACCGTGACCTCTATTTCGACTACCCGGAAGTGAATCGGTACTACGACTTCAAGGGAATCGGTTTCAGTGTTCGCTGTCTTCGGGATGAGTGTGAGCCGTGAGCGCAGAGCGCGAAGGGCGCACACCCTTCGTACTAAGCGCGTAACTGTTGTAATAATGATAGAATAAATGACTTAGTATTAATTGGACATGCCGTATAAGTTGACCAGTGTGTGCCGATCAGTATTGACCAAATTAACTTCCAGATAATCAATTAAATTATGTTGTCAACACGGACTGGCCTAAGGAGGTCAAAGAGATCGGCGTTTCCATCTTATGGAAGTCTGTTTTTACTACTTTGCTTTCACCATCGGCGGATTCACCCATTCCCCCTTTAGTACCGATTCTTCCGGCCCATAAATCCTCAGGACACAGTAAAAAGGCCCGTTGGGAGCCGGCAGCCAGTTGCTCTCCGAAGCTTTGCCGGGGGAATCCTTCTGGATATAAAAAGTAAGCGAACCGTCCTTCCCATATACAAAGTCCTTCAGCATGGAAGAATTAAGAAGGTATCGGTTCAACGGGTTAGTGATCAGCAGTTTGGTATTGCCATCGTACATA
Organism: Bacteroidales bacterium; assembly: GCA_035342335.1. Lineage (NCBI taxonomy): Bacteria > Pseudomonadati > Bacteroidota > Bacteroidia > Bacteroidales > Bacteroidales bacterium. The sequence goes on along the minus strand of DAOQWY010000028.1, from coordinate 6,169 downwards.
GTTAAGGACCAGAAAGCTTTCACCGGTGGTAATTGCCCGCCAGGGAATGTAACGGTATATTTATTTGAGGAGGCGTTCAAAGGATTGCCTTCCGCATCCATCAGGTAAATAGGATACACTGCTTCCTCTCCTGAATTGGCGTAGAGGCCAATGTGTGCTGCAGAGGCCCTGATCAGGAATAAATTATCCATCCGGTAGTTTTCCCTTGCACTTTTCATTAATAACGCCCTTGTCCCGACAATTTTAGCGCTGACAATCGGATCGTTGTTCATTTGTTCAATGAAATTCTCCATGTCGCTAAAACCTTCCTTCACACCCTCTTCGATGGCTTTCTGGACGTCTGGGTCAAAATCGTTGAGATTAAAGGTTTTGCCCTTGCCGATATTCAATTTGGCAAAACGCCCCATGAGTTCTTTTTCTTCAGGAACAGGCTCCACCAGATTCAGCATTGCGTTCATGTAAGGGAATATGGCCACCGTGAACTGGTCGCCTTCATGCCATTTATGGCTATCAATGGTTTCCGTTCCCGGTACCGGCTCACCGCCCAGGTACTCACTCAGGGGTTGTACCTTATAGGAATCCTGGATCTCTTTTACCCTTGCCAGGTCGTCCGGGCTGAAAAGCTGGATCCTCACAACGATAAAGAACAGTGGGGTTTCACAGGGAATGACCTTGTCGATTCCGTCCGGTGTTTCCCCTTTCCAGCCCGGCCCGGTGATCATGTATTTTCCAGCGCCGTTTCCCGTGCTAAGGGTGCCTATATATGCGAAATTATGGGTATACATGTCTATCAGCTGGAAGCTGTAATACCGTTCAGGCTCCAAACCGGGCACCGTGATCACCACTGGTTCTTTTCTGAGATCGCCCCACATATAACATTCAGGTGTGTCGGAGCTGGGAGATACAATTGTCTTATCTTCCGGAGTGAGAAGCCTTGCTTCGCAAGCAAGGAAGTTGAACGGGCCTTTGTACCTGGGATTACTCTTATCCAGGGTAAAAGCATACATGGTCTTGTAATTCACAACCATCGGGAAACCATAGATGTAGGCTTCTTTGGCGATGGTCTTAGCTTCTTCGGGGGAAAGACCTTTTTGCTGGTTGCATGCTGACAATGCAACAACTAGAATTGGAATTAAAATTAAGATCCGGATCGTGTTTTTCATAAGTAAAGTATTTAATATATCGGTCCAATAAACAGAAATATGATAAAAAAAGATGATGAAATTTTGGATGCTTTGCACTGTGCCTCGTCAGAGTAATCTTAACTACTTCGGTTATATCTCAATATGTCATCTACTCAAACCTACATAATAATTGCAATTCATACACGCACTGCATAAAAATCAGTGTTCCGGCTGGAGCCGGAACACCTCCACAGCCTTACCTTTATACTGATAACGAGCTCGAAGCTCAATGTTTGACATAACTTATAAAGTCATGAAAAAGGTCTGTGGTCTTGATGTGCATAAAGATACAATTTTTTTATGCATTTTGGCCGAGAATGGTCAAACATTGTTAAAAGAATTTAGCACGCTCACCCCCGACATTGAAGAGATGCGTGATTTAATCAAAGAACAACAAGTGAGTGAAGTTGCCATGGAAAGTACGGGTATTTACTGGATGCCAATATGGCGGATATTGCAAGGCCATGTGGAGATGAAATTGGTGAACCCATACTTTATCAAACAGTTGCCTGGTCGGAAGACGGATGTAAAGGATTCCCAATGGATAGCAACAGTACTGCAAAAGAAGCTGATCAAGGGGAGTTACATACCGGGGAAACACATTCAGGAGTTACGACAATATGAACGTCGTTATGTTCATATATGCGAGCAGGTAACCCGGGTTGAGCAGGCACTTGACCGACAATTACACCGTTGTAATATTCGCATCACCAACTTTACAAGCAAGGTAGGCAGTGCATCAGTAATGGGTGTTGTACGAGGGCTTGTCAAAGGAGAAACGGCTCCGGAGGCATTGATCAAGCACATTCACGGGCGTATTACCAATAAACATAAAGAAAAAATTGCAGCTTCGTTAAAAGGGATTATTTCTGATTCGGACCGGTTTATCTTTCGCCAAAATTATGAAGAGTTGGAACTTCTATCGCGCCAGCAGCAGGAATGTGTTAAGGAGATGGAAAAAATATGCGATACTTTGTACAAGGAAGAATTGAATCTGCTATGTACCGTTCCAGGCATTCAAAAATGGAGTGCGATGACCATTATTGCCGAACTGGGGGTTGACCTAAAAACTTTTATAACTGCTGCATCATTAGTTGGTTGGGCTGGACTGAGGCCCCGTAATGATGAAAGCGCCAAAAAAATCAAAAGCAGAAAAATTACCAATGGCAACAAGTATCTCAGAAGGATACTCGTACAATGTGCATGGGGAATAACCCGGTCGAAGGGTTGTTGGTTAAGTGATAAGTTTAACGAATTGGCAAAGCGGCGTTCGCAAAAGAAGGCTTTAATAGCCATTGCAAGAAAACTATTGGTGATAATTTGGCATATTCTTTCAAAGCATGAATCATATAAGGAATACAAACCCAAGCTAAGCAAAGAACAGAAACAAAAACGCATTGCAAGATTAGAAAAACAGATCCTTGAGCTTCAAGCATAATAAGGTCGGGTATCTTTGTGGTGGTTAGACCCCGTACACAAACTGACTATTTTTTTTGTTAAGCACACGCACCTGAGTTCTGAACTCGCAGAGGAAATTATTCACCAAGATGCTTTTGCTTGAATCATCATTATTTGAAGTTCAGATTTATAGAGGAAAGATACAAAGTTTATACTGAACAAAAAAGAATTTTATTTCCGCCGAATAAAATAAGCGATAAAGGATTATATCCTGATCAAATAGTATTTAGGTGCAGGAAATTGGTACTCGAAAACCGCCCTTCTCCTCCTTTCAAAGCCCATTTCCGGCTTTTAACATTTCATCAATATCTGCTTTGTTTTGATGTGTTTCTGGTTCAGCCCCTATCCCCCGGTCCCTTCCCCGTTTGTTCCCGCCCCTATCCCCCAAGGGGGTGTGTCATAAGTACTTAACCACTAATGAACACGAAGGATTTCACAAAAAGACACAAAGTAATATTACTGATTATCAATTCCTTAGTGTTCCTTCGTGAAGCACTTTGAGTACCTTTGTGTTTAAATTATGTATTTTGACACACCCTCGAGATCCGCATCATCGGCCAATAATGCCGCAAGGATTCTATGGGCCGTGTTAATGTGGATCATCTCGTAAGTTACGTGAACGAAACAGGGAAACTGACTGAAAACTGGATTCCTGTTATAAGATTCTTGAATATACAGAAGGCATAACCTTTGAGGAGTTTGAGCGTGATAACAAAACCGTTGATGCGGTCATTCGAAATTTTGAAATTATTGGGGAAGCGACCAATTTGCTGCCTGATCACATCAAAGAAAAATATACAGAGGTCGAATGGCACAGGATCAGAGGATTTCGAAATCGAATCATTCATGATTACTTTGGAGTCGATCTACACATCATCTGGAAAATCACCCACGAACAGATACCGGTGAAGGATTAACCGATATCTGATTTCTGAGTTCACTTCAAAAATCAAAACTCAACACTCCTCTGTTCGTAAATCAAAAGGAGTGTGGGTGGCTGACGGGGGTGCGCGACAAATGCTCGTGCACACTTTGGGATGACATCGGTTGCAATCATCAAATGAGCGGTGAATTCTTTAAAGCAGAAGGATGAAATTTAAGATTCAGTAAACCACCACGGATCCTTGTATGATCCACTTTGGATGAGGAGCGGATCACGGCGGTGGGCCAGCGGTTATCTGTTCCCGGGAAGGGCGATGTTACGCCATCGGCAAGGGGTTCACCTTTCGATCGACCGTCGGGAAAGGCATTGCATACTTTTCCAACTGCCCAGCCTTTTTCAGGATCAATGAAAAACACATCCACTATCGGGTTGGAGGTTGGATTCGTCTGGCTGATCCAATCCTGTCCCCCGTTCGTTGTATGGGCGATCTGTCCCCACCAATCATTGCTGACGACCCAGCCGTTGTATTGATCCAGGAAAAACACGTTATCGACAGAGCCGTAAATCGGGTTGCTTTGGGCGGCCCAAGTCTGGCCTCCGTCAGTTGTATGCAGGATCACTCCTTCCTTGGTACCGGACTCTTTCGAATTCCAGGTGCTGCCTCCGTCCAGAGTTTCCAGTATGATGCCCTTATCGCCCACGGCGTAGGCGGGACCAATTATTCCTTTGGTTTCAACAGCCTTCATGTTGATGAATGCTGTTTGATTCTCTTTTACCCAGGTCTCTCCTCCATCGGATGAACGGACGATGACGGCCTGGTTCCCACAGGCACGGTAGTCGCCGTTGGGGACTATATCAATGCCAAGGAGGTTATGGGTGGTGGGAACGGAATGCGATTGCCAGGTTGCACCGTCATCTTTTGAACTGATGATCAATCCCTGGTTGCCTGAAATCCAGATTTCATCACATCCTATTATATCAACTTCCCAAAAATAAGTATGAATGGGGCAATTGAGCTTAATCCAGGTTTCACCATGATCGAGGCTTCTTAAAATAATGTCGTTGCCACATATCACGGGACAGTCTCCCCCCGAAGCCTTAATGGAATACAAAGCTGCCTGCGTACCGCTGTATTGTTTCGACCAGGTTTCCCCCGCATTATCCGTATAGAAAATAAGCCCGTTGCCACCTACGATCCAACCATCGCCTGTAATCTCGTTCATATAGATACAGTGCAGGTCCTCAGAAGTTCTGAGGTCAACCAGTTCCCAATCATTGCCTGAATTTATTGTTCGCATCACTGTTCCCATGTCGCCGACTGCCCATCCTATGACGCCGTTCATGACGATGGAATTCAGATCGTTCCCCTGGAGGTATGGATTTTGCCAGTTCCAGCCTGTCTGCTGCGAAAACAAAGCGGTTGCACTTGCCAGCAAAATGGCCAGCGTAAAGGCTTTTGATTTAACAATAATGGTATTCATGGCTATGAAATTTTTGAATTGAACCTGGATGTTGCACCCCTGTGAGCAGGGCGGTCGTCATTCCATCCGCTTCAAAGGGCCTGTATTAACACTCCATAAATATAATAAAAAATCAGGGAAATCAAATAAAAATGTCCTAAAAATATCAACAGGGAATGGGATGGGGCACAATGGGTAAATTCCCCGGGGCTTGAACCGGAATCAGCATCCAGAGGATTTGCCCTGGGATGCACACTGTGAATGAAAATGACCTTTATTCCTTTTTGGAAGGAAGATCGGTTTTCAGAGGGGTGCCGTCTGCTGCCACTCCTTCAGGATGTACGATGCTGGTTTTTGTCTCCGGTGCAGGCCGTTGAGCAGAACCTGTTCCTGAAGAGCTTTCTATAGCTGGTTTCTCCGTTTTGGGCTGTATGCCCTGGTCTGGCTGACCTGTCTCATCGGGGCCATCTGGCCCGGTTTGCTGGATCTTTTCCGGTGTGCCGGGTTTGGGCAGATTAGGATCCAATGTTGGTTTGGAAGGATCCGGCAGTGTGGAGGGATGAACGCCGACCACCAGTTTTCCGTTTTCATAGTACAGCCCTTCCCCGTTTGACTTGAGATCAGCGTCGTTATGCAACCCCCTTGCAAGGTTTCTGGTATACCCGGGATCAATTACTTCCTCAGGCAGCTTGGGGTGTTCATAGCCAGCACGCTGACCGATCGCTATGTAATTCACTCGGACATTGCTCCTGCCCGCATTGTTTTCCACGACTGAAAATCCGGATCTGGAGACTTCAGCAAGGTAGACCCCGTTGGAATTACCCGTTGGTGTTACCGTGACTACGATGGATTCTTCCGAGGAAACTGAAGCTGCAAATGCAGGATCGAAGTCTATGAAAGCCTTTCCCCCCGACAGGGTTGCGGTGCCACAGGTTTGAACCGTTACATCGGTTGAAACATGGGTATAGAGTACCTTATGGCCACCGATTCCGTCCTGCTGAAGATGAACATCCAGGTTGTTCTTATACACCGGTCCGTTCGAGAACAGGGCATAAATTCCTCCTTCTGAATAAAGTCCATAGACCTTTCCATGAATATCGGCCCCCATCAGGTCACCCCACGCTCCTATGCCGATTCCGATGCTGGCCTGGCCGGATTTACCTCCCCCACTGGCGTAACTTGTG